>NZ_JPIM01000017.1 GCF_000735195.1 Chloroflexus sp. MS-G | reverse complement strand
GCCCAGTTGCTCTGATAATGCCCTCCGGCGGTGGACTGATCCAACGAGTGACGATCAGGGTTGCCAGCGCGGGCGTAAACATCATCAGGATCATAAGCAAAGGCGCCAGCGGATGTTGCAGACCGGCGCCGCTGATCCACAACGGTGCACAACAGAGCCACCCCAACCCTGCGGCCAAACCAACAAACCAGCTTACACCGCGCCAATTGAGTGTGCTCATTATGTCTCCTTTCTTGCAACAACCTTGCGTCTGCGGATCGCATTCACATTCGATAACCGAACAGTTCAACAACAGAGAGACCCCGACGAACATCGCACATTTGCTGACCGCACTCCCAATGCCCTACGGTTTTCCGAAAGCACGGGCCAGGGGCCAGCGTAGCTTGCGATGCACATGCACAGGGGGCATCGCCCGCTCCCTCAGTATCCGCTCTGGGGTAGACTTCGCACGCAGCCCAAGCACTGAAAACGTGGAAAACCACTCTACGATTTACCCGATATGTTCTCGTATCACAAGACCTTTCTGCAAACAACACCTCGGTTGACCGAGCTTGATCCTTCAGCCAACTTGCCGATGCTTCACCTGCCGCCAGACAATATACGAATAAGGGATCGTAGACAAAACTGGCAGGATGATCAGTAGAAGAACGGTAATAAACAGCCAGTCCTCAGCGATGAAGAAACTGACCAGCATTGCCAGCAATCCGCTGCCAACGATGATTCGGGCGCCAACTCGATGCGTCTTGCGCCAGACCTCATCATCAGCGAGTGTCCATGGTGTGCGAATACCAACAAAGTAATTCGGAGTCACCCTTCCCAACTCGTTCCCTAACACCACCATGAATAGAGCCATCCCGATGCTGAGGAGACGTGGCACGCTGAACGACCAACCAACCGCTGCTCCTACCGTAATTATCTGTAGCGCCGCCAGAAACAGGACAAGGCTATTCATTATCAAATCAATGCGTAGGTGCGAGAAAAAGCAACATACCCCTGTCCACGTGGGTCGATCCGTGGCAAGAGTGGTGCCAACACTGCAATAATGGTCGCCCCTAGCGCTGGCGCCAGGGCAGCGATCCACGGGCTTCCATACCCATCCACCTCACCGGCTGCATTCCAATGAATAGGCGCCGGATCGGGAATGAGTGGCAGCATAGCAAAGCCAAACACCCACATCAGAACCACTACGACCATCATGAATCGTAGACTACGCATGCCCGTCCCCCTTTCGCTCGATGCCAATGCGCAACACTTCCATAAGACCGTGAAGCACCTCTTGTAAGACGGTAGCATTCACGCGGTATACAATCCGCTGCCCATGCCGCTCAGCCGTTACCAGATCGGCGGCTTTCAGAACGTTCAGATGATGAGAGACACTCGGCGCCGAGATCGCAAAGTGGGCCGCAATCTCTCCGGCAGTCATATCACGATCTTGAAGCATCCGAATAATCGCCCGCCGAGTGGGATCCGACAGGGCATGAAGGGTACGAGTGATTGCCTGTTCCATAGATATTTAGACAAATTTCTAAATCTTCTCAACTGCAAGTATAGAGAGCTTTACTGTGCTTTGTCAAGATGGTTGTATACTATATGTAACCATGCTGTAACTACATCCACTACGCTAAATGCAGAATTTCGTGCTTTAACGCGCCGTGATGGCGTGTCGTCAAAGGAGATTGGCAATGACTCAGCCTCCGAATGGCTTTGATCCGAATGATCCAATCGGAACATGGCGGGCATGGCGTGATGCCACACTCGATGCGTGGGCAAAGAGTATGACTGCACTGGTGAACACCGAGACGTTTTCGCAGGCTATCGGTGCGCAGCTCGATGCCCTGTTGGCAGTATCAGGTCCGGTACAACAGGCAGTGCAGCAGTACATGGAGCGGTATCTGGCCCAGGCCCAGTTACCCTCGCGTAATGAGGTCGTGACCTTAGCCAGCCGCCTGACCAACATCGAGTTTCGCCTCGATGATATGCAGGCCCAACTCGATGAGTTGACCGACCTGGTTCGCAAACTGACCAGTTCCGAGACGCAGCCGGCCCCTGATCTCACTATGATCGGCGAGCGCCTCCAGGTGATCGAAGAGCAACTGACGTCCCTTTCTGCCGTTCGTGCTGCTAATCGGCCGCGTAAGGCGACGACAGAAGAGAAAGAGTAGGAGTGTCTAATCATGACAAGTTCTGATGCCGCGCCAATCGATCTCGAGCGGATGACCGAGCAGTTGCTGAAAGAGATTGAGCGTACTACGAAAAGCAGCGATATGGCTGCCCGTCTGGCAACAAACCGCATTCGGGTTGCGGTCGGTCAAACGCCAAAAGAGCAGATCTGGGCGCTGAATAAAATGCGTCTCTACCACTATTATCCGCAGGTACCACCCGAACAACGCAAGCCGGTTCCTCTTTTGCTCGTCTTTGCCTTAATCAACCGACCATACATCTTCGATCTGCGCCCAGGGAACAGCTTTGTCGAGTACATGCTCCAGCATGGCTACGAGGTCTATCTCCTCGATTGGGGCACACCCGGCCCCGAGGATGCCCACTACGACTTTGAAGACTTTTCCCTGAAGTTCTTACCCCGCGCCGTCCGTGCGATGCAGCGCCACAGCGGCAAACGTGAATTCTCGATGCTTGGCTGGTGTATCGGCGCTACCATCGTTACGATCTACGCTGCAATGCGCCCTGATGACGGCCTGCGGAACCTGGTTTTGCTCACTGCTCCACTTGATTTCAGCGACAAAGAGGGTAGCACGTTTAGCCGCTGGCTCAACACCGAGTACTATAACGTCGATGAACTGGTACGCCAGTTTGGCAACGTACCGGCAGCCATTATCGAATATGGCAATAAGATGTTGAAGCCGGTCGAGAATTACATCGGTACCTACCTCAAGCTGTGGGATAATCTCGATAATCCGGCAGTGGTCGAGGCCTGGCTGGCGATGAATACATGGGTCACCGACAATGTTGACTTCCCGGGCGCTGCATTCCGTCAGTGGGTCATCGAGTTTTTCCGTGAAAACCGGCTGATGGAAAACAAGTTAATGATGGAAGGCCGTGTGGTTGATGTGTCAAACATTAAGGCGAATCTCCTGAATGTGATCGCCGACAAAGACCACATTGTGCCTAACTGTCAGTCGCGTTCGATTATGGATCGAGTCGGTAGCAAAGATAAGAAGCTGATCGAGTTGAAAGGTGGCCATATCGGGATTATGGTCGGTAGCGGCGCCAGCAAACGCGCCTGGCCGCAGATTGAAGCCTGGTTGAGCGAACGTAGCAACTGACATTCCCCTTTTCAATTTGCCGGTACAGCCGTGAGCATCGTCGATGTCCTCTCTTGAGACGATGCTCGGCTTCGTATCGTCTTATGTTCTGGTGAGCCGACAGATGGAAGTCGTCGGATCGGCTGTGTGTTGTTTGAGTAAAGGAGAAACCCATGCGACTCAGCGGAAAGGTAGCTTTGATCACCGGCGCCGGACAGGGAATCGGTCGGGCGACCGCGTTGCTTTTTGGTCAGCAGGGGGCAAAGGTTGCGGTCGCCGATATTAATGAGGAAGCAGCCACCAAAACAGCCAATGATATTGTGGCAGCCGGCGGCGATGCGAAAGCGTTCACCGTGAATGTCGGGCAAGCGGCATCGGTTGAAGCTATGGTGAAAGCGGTGGTTGAATGGGCCGGTAAAATCGATGTCTTAGTGAACAATGCCGGCATCACACGCGACGCCCGCATGATTAAAATGACTGAAGAACAGTTTGATGCGGTGATCAATGTTAATCTGAAGGGGGTCTGGCTCTGCACTAAGTATGTGGCACCGATTATGATCGAGAACGGCGGTGGTTCAATTATTAATGCGGCGTCTATCGTGGCCTTCAACGGTAATTTTGGTCAGACCAATTATGTTGCATCAAAAGCCGGTGTGATCGGAATGACCAAGACATGGGCGCGTGAATTTGGGCCGAGCGGGATTCGGGTAAATGCGGTTGCCCCTGGTTTTACCCAGACCGAGATGATTGCTCACGTCCCTGAAAAGGTGCTTGATGAGTTCAAGAATCGCACCCCGCTCCGTCGCCTAGGTACGGCTGAAGATATGGCTTACGCTTATCTCTTCCTCGCCTCTGATGAGTCTAGCTTCATTACCGGTGAAGTGTTACCGGTCGATGGTGGTCTCGATCTCTAGGAAGCCTCTGAGGAACGTGATCCTTAGATAGTCATTGTCGGGACGGGTGCCACACCCGCCCGTTTTGTGTAGGTCCGTACTTCCGCACTGCCCCCGAAATCGCTCCCGCCCTCTCCCGAAGAAGAGGGCGGGAGCGACAGAAAGGTGGGGAGCACCAGCCACTTAATGCACTACTTCCTCAGCAACCTCCTCTGTCGGGTTGCTTGCTTCCTCTGGTGAATTACGCGCCGTGCGTTGCAATGCTGCACCACCGGCCAGCGCTGCTGCACCCAACCCAGCCAGCCAGGCCAGCGGCGTTAAGGCACCACCGGTAGCAGGCAGTGTTGCCGGTGTTGGCACACTTGGCTGAGCCGGCGTTGTCGCTGGCGCAGCGCCAATCGCGATCCGGCCATCAACCACCGGATTGACCGGCGAGTTCGCAGCAATATATTCCTCTACCACATCAGATAGAATGAAGCCAGTATCGACCTGGTTACGTCCACGAGTGAAGACACTGTAGCCATCACCACCAGTCAGCATAAAGTTATTCGTTACCACCACATAATCGGCGTTGGGATCAATCGCTGCTCCCCCAACCGTGACACTGGTCACGCGACTGGCTGCTGGTAACGACGGATCGTAAGTGAAGCGCAAACCGGCCACCTGCGGGAACCGCCCAGCCCCACTCTCAACCTGACTCACACCGTTGTTCAGAGCTTCAATAACCTGTGCACCTGTGAGTGTAACCAGTGCCAGTGTATTGCCAAAGGGCAATACTTCCAATATCTGGCCAACGGTAACCGGGCCAGCCGGAATCGAAGCTCGAATCCCACCACCGTTAGTAATCGCTATCGTCGCGCCTGAATTGCGAGCTTTCGCCAGCATAGCCTCGGCGACCAGATTACCCAGATTGGTCTCACGCGATCGGATATTGGTGCGACTACCATCGAGGTCAACCGCAGTCGACCCAACGACCCGGGCACGAAGCTGATCGATTGGACCACGGAACACAGCAATCCGGTTCTCGAACCCCTGATCGGCTGGTAATGATGGTAGAACCTCGGTTGGATTACCCTGAAGGTCAATCACTGTACCGGCAGCATTGAAGGCAACCGTAATATCACCCAGCCAGCGGCCCCATTCCCAGTCCGTGACGACTACGACTGGTTTTCCATCTGGGCCTGCAATCAACTCAGGATACGGCGGGAAGTCTACCTTATTCATCGGCCGCATAGGCGTATGTGAGTGACCACCGATAATCATGCTCATACCACCGACTTCGCGAGCGATCTGGCGATCAACGTTGATGCCTACGTGGGTCAAGGCAATAATTGTGAATGCACCCTCTGCCTTTAAAGCCGCCACTTGCTGACGTGCAGCTTCAATGGCAGAGGTAAAGGTTATGCCCGAACCGGCATTTGAAAGTACCCCAGTATCTTCAGGCGTCAGACTAAAGATACCGATCTTCTTGCCGTCTTTCTCGATAATTGTGCGTGGCTTAATAAGCCCGGCAAGCGGATTTCCAGCCGCAACCGTGATATTAGCACTCAACACGGGAAATTTGGCCCGAGTAATAAAATCTGCTAATGCCTGTGGCCCCTTGTCAAATTCATGATTCCCGATCGCCATGGCCTCGTAACCCATCGCGTTGTAGAACTCGAGGTCGGCCATCCCGTTATACTGATTGAAGTAGAGCGTCCCCTGAAACACATCGCCAGCATCGACCAGTAAGGTTGGCAGCGCTGTCTCACGACGAATCTTGTCGATCAACGCCTTGCGACGCGAGACTCCGCCATGAACCGGATTGTTGCCACTGAAGACCGGTTCAATCCGGGCATGATGATCATTGGTGTGCAAAATCCGCATGCGTAAGACGGGATTCTCTTGCGCTAACGCCAACCGAAAGCTGCCATCGCTGTACATCGACAGCAATGCACCCGCTCCTAGCGCAATCGTCCCTTTGAGAAACCGCCGACGTGAGATCTTCTCCATAATGGTTTCATCTCCATTTCAATGCGTGAACGACCACAACGATCTCCTGTGACCCAACCGATAGCCAGGTCGGTCAAGCAGGACGTGCAAACCTCAAGGTGCAAGCCGATGGTGAACGAAAATGGGCATACGCATAGTACCGTAAGTTGGCGATTCTTGCAAGTAATAAGAAGCTATTTTTTCTTTCTAAGAATACTTAATGTTCACTTAACACTACTTAACAAATAATTCCCGTAAACTGGTGCTGCCCTCGGTTGCATGATGCAACTGCTTTGCTTTGCATCTTTACACCAAGAGCCTATCTAGAAAATCTTGTGTTGGGAAGCTGAAGTTCACTCAATATCGCTGCGTTTCCAGATCGTGAGTCATCCGAAAAAAAGTGTCATATTCCACTATCCTAGACCACATTTGCGCACCAGTTGTAGGAATAAGGCGATGAATCCGCCACAAAGCAGCACCGTCCTCTACCCTATCCTGGTCAATGTCGGAATGAACATCATCGGCGTATCGACAATGCTCTGGTTGCCACCCCACTGTTGAGAAAAAAGCAGCGCACTTCTTCACATGGTGCGGATGGTTTCAGCTCTTCCACTCACTCTTCTCTCCCCTCTACCTGGCACACGACCGTAGTCGCTAACCGGCAAAGAAAGTTCATACACATATCTAACACAGTCAGCCTTGACGATCCAGATAACGCTCTCTACAATCAAAAATAACCTCTTTCGCGAGGCATCGGTATCCTGCGCTTCTGCTTCTACACGACGCGGGGCATATCTATGAAGGATTATTACCAGGTATTGGGGGTAAATCGCAACGCCAGCGATGAAGAGATAAAGCAGGCCTACCGACGACTGGCCCGCAAGTATCACCCTGACGTCAATCCAGGCGATCCCAAGGCCGAAGCGCGCTTCAAGGAGATCAACGAAGCCTATCAGGTGTTATCCGACAAAGAGCAGCGCGCCAAATATGACCGCTTTGGCAGCGACTTTCGACGGTACGAGCAAACCGGCTTCGGCGGCTTCAATTATGGGAGTCAAGATTTTGCCGATCTGTTTGAAACGTTATTCGGTCAACGGCGAACAGCCGGTAGCGGCTTTTCGGTCAAGCTCGACGGCCAGGATGTTGAACAATCGGTTGAGCTAACCCTGGAAGAAGCGTATACCGGTACGCAACGCACATTGCAATTTTCTAACCCTAACGGCACACCGCGAACGATTACGGTCAAAATCCCAGCCGGGATCGATACCGGCAAGCGCGTGCGTGTTCCTGGCGAAGGCGCCCCTGGCCTAAACGGTGGTCGCCGTGGTGATCTGTATCTGGTGGTAACAGTAAAACCCCACGACCGCTTTGAACGCAAAGGAAACGATCTATACACGACGGTGCCGGTAAGTATGTACACTTTGCTCCTCGGCGGTCAAACAACGATTGCGTTGCTATCGGGTAAAACTCTAAGGTTGACCATTCCACCCCAAACGCAGAATGGGCAAGTGTTCCGCATTTCAGGGCAGGGCATGCCGTCAATGCACAGTTCTCACTTCGGTGATCTGTACGTGACCGTGAGTGCTGTTTTACCAACGAACCTCTCACCACAAGCCCGTAAGCTTGTCGAGGAATTACAACGTCTTACCGGAATGTAGGTACCTCACCACACTACAGCCTGCAACAAGTAGATCAGTTCGATCTCTATTCATGCCTTAACGTATTGCGAAACAGTTGGTACTTTCGTACAAAATTACTTGACACACTTGCCCAAGATGCTGTAGAATGCTAGATAATAATTCCACTACAACAGTGATGTTTGACGCGATCCATCGAAATGGTGATCACACCCAACGGCGTTGTGTGACACATTTCTAAGAGTATCCGAATCACATCATTAAGTAAATTAAGCACGGCTCTGTAGCCACTATTCCGTCACCGTTACCCGGTGAATGGTATCATCTTACTCTAATGTAAAGAACGAGAGTGCGCTCACCCTTCTCCTCGCAGTTGAGGAACGGTGAGCGCCTTTTTGTGTATTTCTGTATTTTGGGATTCGCTGTATTAGTAGTAACCAAGGAACGAGCAATGTACCTTCCTGCGCGAGACCCTGCCCAACTGTACGACCCGCGCTTCGAGCACGATGCATGCGGTGTCGGTTTTGTCGCCCGCGTCAATGGTCGGGACAGCCACGATATTCTTGAGCTGGCGCTCACAGCTTTGAGTCGGCTTGAACATCGCGGAGCCGTAGCCGACGATGCCCGCACTGGTGATGGTGCTGGAGTCCTGACGCAGCTTCCATACCGTTTGCTGCGTCGAGAGTTAGCCGCAGTTGGGGTATCTGTACCCGATACCGATCTCGCGCTGGGGATGCTTTTTCTCCCCACCGATCCCGACCAGTGTACCAACGCCTGTTCGCTTGTCGAACAGGCATTAGCAGCACATCACTTACCACTACTCCGCTGGCGTGAAGTACCAATTGATCCCGACGTATTGGGTGAACGCGCCCGCCGAGCCATGCCAACAATCCGCCAGATTATTGTTGGTCGGCCACAAGGACTCGATGACCAGGCCTTTGAACGCACCATCTTTCTGGCCCGGAAGATGATGGAACGGCTTTTCCGCCAGGCCAGCTTACCGGCATACATCCCGTCATTCTCATCACGTACCGTTGTATACAAAGGTCTGCTTCTCGGATCGCACTTGGCCGACTTTTACATCGATCTGCGCGATCCTGATTTTACGACCGCCATTGCCGTCTATCATCAGCGCTACAGCACCAACACCTTTCCAACCTGGGATCGGGCACAACCGTTCCGTATGCTGGCCCATAACGGTGAGATTAATACATTGCAGGGCAACGTCAATTGGATGCGTGCCCGCGAACAAGCCATTACCCTCCCAGACGATTTCTTACCCAGCGGTGCGCCATCGATGAGTGAACTGCTGCCGGTTATCGACGAGAATGGTTCCGACTCGGCTATGCTAGATAACACGCTCGAATTACTGGTGATGGCCGGGCGAGATATTCGGCATGCAACGGCTATGCTGGTACCCGAAGCCTGGGAAAAGGTACCTGACATCGATCCCGATCTGCGGGCATTTTATCAGTATCACTCTTGTCTGATCGAACCGTGGGACGGCCCGGCCGCCCTAGCATTTTCCGACGGGATTATTGTTGGTACCGCCCTTGACCGTAACGGTTTGCGTCCAGCCCGCTACATCGTCACCGATGATGGATTGGTTGTCTCAGGTTCGGAGGTCGGTGCTGTACCTATCGCCGAAACCCGCATTGTCTGTAAAGGGAAACTCGGCCCTGGGCAGATGTTGGCAGTTGATACCAGCTCAGGAAAGATTTACACCGATAGCGAAGTCAAGGCACTCCTGGCGAAACGTCGCCCTTACACCGAATGGCTTAAAGATCATTTGTGTTATTTACCTTCAAATCTCCCTACACCGGCGGCTGAAAATGAAGAGGATTTGCAACCACTACAGATGGCGTTTGGCTACACCTCTGAAGAGCTGAATGTCATTCTCAAGCCTATGGGAATGACCGGTCACGAACCGGTTGGATCGATGGGTGATGACACGCCGATACCACCACTCTCGCAGTTGGAATTGGGACGACCGCTCTTCCACTTTTTCAAGCAGCGTTTTGCTGAAGTAACTAATCCTCCCATCGATCCACTGCGTGAAGAGTTGGTCATGTCGTTGAGTGTAGGCATTGGTCGTCGCCGCTCAATTCTGCTCGAAACACCAGAACACGCTCATCTGTTACAACTGACCTCTCCCATCCTGACAGATGCGCAGTTGGCGGCAATTCGCACGCACAGCGATCCACTGCTGCGTTCGGTAACGATCAGTCTTCTCTTCTCTGCGCAGCATATCAATGCAGAAAGTCTGTTGCAGGCTCTCGATCGAGTGTGCGCCGAGGCAGCGACGGCCGTTCAGGAGGGGGCAGCCATTATCATTCTGAGCGACCGTGGGCTTGACGCTGATCACGCAGCGCTACCAATTCTATTGGCCACCGGTGCCGTTCACCATCATCTCATCCGTACCGGTCTACGCTCACGGGTCAGTCTACTGGTCGAAACCGGTGAAGCCCGCGAAGTACATCATATGGCGACCCTGATCGGCTATGGCGCCGAGGCGATCAATCCCTACCTGGCACTGCTCAGTGTGCGCCGGATTGCTCTTGAACGGGATGCAGTGCGGCAGCGGGCCGAGCATGGTGTCGGCCATTATACCGATGATCTACGCACCTCTGCACTCGCCGAAGAGGCCGAGCACCACTACATTCACGCTCTAGAAAAGGGCCTGCTCAAGATTATGTCGAAAATGGGCATTTCAACCCTCGACAGTTATTGTGGTGCTCAAATCTTCGAGGCGTTAGGGTTAGCTCACGATGTCGTCGAACGATGCTTCACCGGTACTCCATCACGAGTGGGAGGTGTCTCGTTTAGCCGTATTGCTCGTGATCTGGCCGTCCGCCATGCCCGTGCATT
Source organism: Chloroflexus sp. MS-G (assembly GCF_000735195.1). GTDB lineage: Bacteria > Chloroflexota > Chloroflexia > Chloroflexales > Chloroflexaceae > Chloroflexus. The sequence goes on along the minus strand of NZ_JPIM01000017.1, from coordinate 40,966 downwards.
CCAGACCGGTCGGGTCAGTCTGCCACATCCCGGCTTCTACAAATTCAAGAAGGATGGCGAATACCACGCCTTTAGCCCAGCCGTGGTTCACGCGCTTCACAAGGCGGTACGCAACCCCCATGCGCTCAATGGTGATAGCACTGGCCCATCGCTGAGTAGTGAAGGCTACGCCACATACCGGGCTTATGCCGATCTGGTTAACAACCGGCCCCCAACCGAGCCGCGTGACCTGCTAGAGTTTATACCGGCTGGCCCACCAGTACCGATTGATGAAGTGGAACCCATTGAGTCAATTGTAAAGCGATTTTCGACGGCGGCGATGAGCCATGGCTCGACTAGCTCTGAAGCCCACGAGACATTGTCAATCGCGATGAACCGCCTGGGTGCAATGGCAAATAGCGGTGAAGGTGGTGAAGCACCAGAACGCTACCACGATGAACGTAATTCGCGGATCAAGCAGGTGGCATCGGGTCGTTTTGGGGTAACGCCGGCGTATCTGGCCAGTGCCAGTGAGTTGCAGATCAAGATGGCGCAGGGCGCCAAACCAGGTGAAGGTGGTCAGTTGCCCGGCCATAAGGTCAATGAAGAGATTGCCCGGATTCGCCATACGGTGCCCGGCGTGGCGCTGATTAGCCCACCACCCCATCACGACATTTACAGTATCGAAGACCTGGCACAACTGATCTATGACCTCAAGCAGGTCAATCCCAACGCTCGCGTTTCAGTCAAGCTGGTAGCGACATCCGGCGTCGGCACCATTGCTGCCGGTGTAGCCAAAGGATATGCCGACACTATTCTGATCAGTGGTCATGCCGGAGGCACCGGCGCATCACCGTTGAGCAGCATTAAGAATGCCGGTATCCCATGGGAATTAGGTCTGGCTGAAACCCAACAGACACTCATCATGAATGGTCTCCGCGAGCGAGTCCGGCTCCGGGCTGATGGTGGGTTGAAGACAGGCCGTGATGTAGTTGTAGCAGCTCTCCTTGGCGCCGATGAGTTCTCTTTCGGTACCGCAGCACTGGTCGCCGAGGGATGTATTATGGCCCGTGCCTGTCACAATAATACTTGTCCGGTTGGTATTGCCACCCAGCGCAGTGATCTGCGGGCAAAATTCCCCGGCAAACCAGAGATGGTGATGGCCTTCTTCCGATACCTGGCTCAGGAAGTTCGCGAGATTCTGGCCGGCCTTGGGCTGCGATCACTTGACGAGGCTGTTGGTCGGACAGACCTGCTCCGTCAGCGCAAGACTAACATTGAAGCGGCTGATGCACTCGATATGACACCTGTTCTCGGTGCAGCAGCGTTGATTGGCAAAGGTCCTATTCGCCACGGCGGAAAACCCAACGCACTTCCACCTGAGCAGAGTTTGAACGATCAGATTATGATCGACGCTGCCGACGCATTAGCGGCTAGTGGCCCGGTACGGCTCCGCTACACGATTAACAATTGTGACCGTTCGGTCGGCGCACGATTGGCCGGTGCAATCGGGCAGCTCTACGGCGATAAAGGACTACCACCCGATACCATCACCATCACCTTCTACGGCCATGCTGGGCAGAGCTTTGGGGCATTCAACGCTCCTGGCGTCTCGCTCCACCTCATCGGCGATGCCAACGACTATGTCGGAAAGGGGATGGCAGGCGGACTGATCACTATCGCACCATCGCCCGAGGCCCAATACGTCTGGCACGAGAACGTGATCGCCGGGAATACTCTGCTCTACGGCGCTACCGGTGGTGAATTCTATGCCGCTGGTCGGGTAGGAGAGCGCTTTGCCGTGCGAAATTCCGGCGCAACGGCCGTCGTCGAAGGCGTTGGCGACCACGGCTGCGAGTATATGACCGGCGGGGTCGTTGTTGTGCTCGGCCCAACCGGACGCAACTTCGGCGCTGGTATGACTGGCGGTGTAGCCTATGTGCTCGATGAAGCAGGTACGTTTGCCCAGCGCTACAATCCACAACTGGTCGAGCTTCGACCGCTCAGCGACCGGGATGAAAAACGGGTACGTGAGTTGATCCGCCGCCATGTTGCACTGACAAAAAGCCCACGCGGTAGTGAAATTCTGGCCCGCTGGGATCACTACCGTACCTGTTTCCTGAAGGTCAAACCACGCGACGCGGTAGCTCAAATCGAGGCTGCTGCCGAAGGTACCGAAGAGCCTGCGGCTGCTCGTGCGGCATAATCCACCATCACTAACGATAGACGGGACAGAAAAGCTGTCCCGTCTATCAGCTTTTTATCAGCTTACAAGACCGGCAGATTATGGTAAGATAGAGCGCTGCGTCATGATGCGCAGTCACAATTGTGTGGAAAGAACAGAAGAGGGAGAAGAGCCGCGTATGCTCTGGATAAGCCTGATTGCTCTCATGCTACTTATTGCAGCCTCGCCAGGTATTATGCTCTACATCGAACATCGCCGGTCAGTCGCCAATCATCGTGATCCGGCACGAGACTCTCACCCCTATCATCATGACATTACCTCACCGTAAATAGTTGCACTGGGAACCAGGTATGTCATTGTTGATGGTTAAACAGGCAGACAGACTTGCGCATGATTGAACATCCACCAGCATCAGAGCGTGCGTCACGAACGAGCCGACAACGTTTGCGCCGCAAGCAGCGTTGGACGGCCGTCGGTATGTTTTTGATCGATCAGATGCTCATCTTTGCCGGTTTCGGCATAGCATACCTGCTACGCTATCAGGTAAGCTGGCCGGTGCCATTTGATCGGATTATCGCCGAAGTTGCTACTGAGAACCTGGTTCCCTTCAGTGCGTTTCTACCGATTGTCTTCATTCTTCAGGCCCTCCTGAGTTTACGCTTTATCGGCAGCGGATTTTATCGTCCCAGCCGTCGCATGACCCTGCTCGACGAGACCACTGCCATCGCCGGGAGTGTGATTACAATGATCGCACTGCTGATGGTGGTGGTCTTTCTGTACCGGCCTTTCTTCTACTCTCGCTTAATCTTTGCGTTTGCTGCCATCACCATCATCGGCTTGTTGTTGAGCTGGCGTCTGTTGCTCATTGGCATCCGTCACTGGTTTTGGTCTCGTGGTCTTGGCCGTGAACGAGTACTGGTGGTAGGGGGCACTGGTCTCGGTCAGTTGGTCATGCAATCACTGACTGCTTCACCGGGTATCGGTTATACGCTTGTTGGCTATCTAAGCGATCAGCCAATTATTGCCGGTAATCGAGCACGTGTCTTTCAATACCTCGGTGATCTCGACGATTTTGAAACCGTCGTCCTCCAACAGGACATTCAACATGTCATCATTGCCCTACCATTTTGGGAATACGAACGATTACCCGAATTGGCCGCCCGCTGCCAGCAACTCGACGTTGAATATCAGATAGCCCCCGACATATACCAGCTCAGCTTCGACCGCGTTGACATTATGCACTTGAGCGGTATCCCCCTGCTCCAACCAAAAGCGGTTCAACTTCAAGGCCTGAACCTGGCCCTAAAACGAATCTTCGATCTGTTAGCTGTGTTGATCAGTTTACCGATCACGATTCCGCTAGCAATTATTATTGCGTTTCTGATCTGGTTTGACTCTGGGCATCCAATTATCTTTCGCCAGCAACGGGTTGGCAAAAACGGGAAACTCTTCACCTGCTACAAGTTTCGCACCATGGTGCCTGATGCTGAACAACGGCGCAAGGAATTGCTTCACTACAATGAAGCTGATGGCCCCTTGTTCAAGATACGCGCCGATCCACGGGTAACGCGGATCGGGCGCTGGCTACGGCGCACCAGCCTTGATGAACTACCGCAACTGTATAATGTACTCCGCGGTGATATGAGTCTGATCGGCCCACGACCTGCATTACCGGAGGAGGTGGCTCGCTACGAACCCTGGCATCATCGCCGATTGGCAGTACTTCCCGGGTTGGCATGCCTTCCGCAAGCGCTGGGACGTAGTGAAATCTCCTTTGACGAGCAGGTGCGGCTTGATATTTACTACGCCGAGAACTGGTCATTGAGTCTCGATTTCCGCATCTTGATGATGGTCATTCCGGCAATTCTGTCCGGTCGTGGTGCCTGGTAATGCAGTTGTTTTCGATAGCGTATCGAGCAGATCAACGATGGATATGGCTGATCGGCGCGGGGTTAGCAGGTCTGCTCCTCGCCTTCACCCCGCCGCTGGTGGCAGCGAGCTGGCTGCTGAGTATTACCGCTCTGGGATTAGCAATCTGTGATCCGGTCTGGCCTGTTGCACTGGCCGTCCTCTCTGTTCCCTTTCAGCAATTAGTCACGCTCCCTGGCGGGCTGAGTGTCACGCAGGCCTGTTTGATCGTGGTGCTGCTGAGTCTGTTCAGGCAGCTCAGCCAACCCTGGCCTGCCCTGAAACCTCCTGGTATTGCGCTGGTGATCTTTATCTGGATGCTGGCGCTCTCGGCGGCTACAACACCACTGAGTCGGAGCGAAGCCTTAAAAGAGACGCTGCGTTGGACAACGGTACTGCTGATCTATACGGCAACTGTTTGGGTGCTTCAAGACCCATCGCGCATATCCTGGCGTCGGAAGGTATTGATCACCTGTTTACTGGTCGCGCCTAGCATCACGGCATTGATTGGTATTGGACAGTTTCTCACCGGAATCGGGCCTGAAAGTTTTGCCATCGCAGGGGGCAGAGTACGGGCATACGGTACTATCGGGCAACCCAATTCGTTTGCCGGCTACATGAATCAGGCATGGCCGCTGGCGGTCGGGATGATCGTGGCTCTGATTGAAACCCGCCGCCGTTCTGCTCAATTCTGGCCTATTCTTTTTGCCCTGTGCATTGCCGCTGGGAGCCTACTTGGTGGGCTGCTCACGAGTTTTTCGCGCGGTGGATGGGTTGGCGCCCTGATCGGTGGGCTGATAACGGCTATCGTCTTTGCCGGACGCTACGGACGCACGATGGTTATCCGCACCGGAATAACCGTATTGCTGATAAGCATAAGTAGCATTCTGTTGCTGCAAAGTGGGATTCTGCCACCAGCATTGAGCAATCGCATTACGTCAATCACCGATAATTTGCGCCTATTCGATCCCCGTCATGTTGAAATTACACCCTCAAACTTCGCCATTGTCGAACGGATGGCTCACCTGCATGCGGCATGGCGGATGCTCCAGGAACGACCACTCTTGGGGATTGGGCCTGGCAATTTTAGTATCGCCTACGAGCGCCCGACCTACAGTGGATCAACCCCGACCTGGATCAAGCCATGGTATCATTCTCGAGGTCATGCCCACAACTACTACCTGCACATCGCCGCTGAGAGTGGTCTTATCGGTTTCAGCGCATATTGGGGCTTTATCGGCAGCATCTGGTATTGTATCATCCGAGCAGCACAACAAACGCATCATGCATTGATCCGCGGAATCATCCTTGGTGGAACAGGTGTAGTGGGTGCACTGAACGGTCACAATCTCTTTGAGAATTTGCACGTCTTAAATATGGGTATTCAATTCGGTGTTGTGATCGCTTTGCTGGCAACACTTGATACGGGCAACACCATACTACCAAAACCCAAAGAGGAGTTATGACTTATCTCGTCACCGGTGCAGCCGGTTTTATCGGAAGCCATCTGGTTGATCGCTTACTGGCACGTGGTGAGCAGGTAATCGGTCTGGATAATTTCACCGATTACTACAGCCCCCACCGTAAGCGTCGTAACCTCATGGGGGCGATGCAACAACCTGGATTTACCCTCATCGAAGGTGATATCCGCGACGCCGATACGGTAGCGATGATCTTTGCCCGTTATCGACCACGGTTTGTCGTTCACCTGGCAGCAATGCCCGGTCCCCGCCCCTCAATCGCCAATCCACAGCTCTACGAAGCCGTGAATATCGGTGGGAGCCTGGTCATTCTTGATCAGGCCTGGCGCGCTGGAGTTGAAAATCTGATCCTGGCGTCAACGTCATCGGTGTACGGTAAGACCAATCGCGTCCCGTTTCGCGAAGATGACACGACCGACCGACCTCTGTCACCGTATGCTGCAACGAAAAAAGCAGCTGAGGTGCTGGCCTATACCTTTCATAGCCTGTACGGGGTACCAACCAGCGTCGTGCGCTTTTTTACCGTCTATGGACCCCGAGGCCGCCCTGATATGACCCCATACCTGTTTGTCGAACGCATGGTGCGCGGTCAGCCCATTACGCTGTTCAATGGTGGCGAAAAGCTCTTCCGTGACTACACTTACATCGATGACATTATCAGTGGTGTTATTCATGCACTTGACCGACCGCATGCCTACGAAATATTCAATCTTGGCCACTCACAACCGGTCGAAATGTGTCATTTTGTCACGCTGCTTGAACAGATTACCGGCTATCCGGCCCGGATCGAGATCAAGCCATTACCGGCCACCGAACCACCGATCACCTATGCCGATACAACGAAAGCTCACCAACTTCTCGGCTTTTCGCCAACCGTCGCTATTGAAGAGGGGCTAAGCCGGTTTTGGGAGTGGTATTGCATGGAATGCGCACAGGACACCTGATCGGGTTGCACATGTGTGGTACCATCGAGTACGATTATGTCAGAAGTGAACGAAACGCCTGACAGGTTCGGGAAGGCTAACCTGACTATGAGCGATCAACCAACACCGGTCTCCGGAACACCTGAAGATAGTAGAAAGCATGATGGTGATCGAGAAACGTTTTCGCTTGGTCAGCGTCTGCGCCAGCCACGAACATTAATCTCCTTCGGGATCGCAATTGCTATCATTGTCTTTGCGGTGCGCAGCCTCGATATTGACCTAGCAGCGACCTGGCAGTATATGCGCTCGGCCAATCCGTGGCTGCTCGGTACTGGTTTGATCGTCTTTTACCTCACCTTCCCGCTACGTGCACTCCGTTGGCGCATGCTCTTGATCAATGCTGGCGTACTGGTAGAGCGTGGCCGCCATTCGTGGGCGTCATTGCCCGCGCTGATCGAATATATCTATCTTTCGTGGTTCGCGAACTGTATCGTGCCGGCAAAATTAGGTGATGCGTACCGCGGCTATTTATTGAAACATAATGGCAATGTTTCGTTTTCGGCGACGTTTGGGACGATTTTTGCCGAACGCTTGCTCGACATGATCGGTCTGTTCAGCTTACTCGTCCTTTCTGGCTTTCTCACGTTTGGCCCTCATATGCCTGAAGGCACGCAGATCGTCTTCGGATTCGGCGGTTTGCTTGTTGTCATTATTATCGGCGGGCTGATCGGTATGCGCTGGCTTGGCCCGCAAATCCGTTGGTTCATTCCGCGTCGTCTGCACCGCGTGTACGGTAACTTCGAGCACTCGGCTCTGACATCGTTTACCCCTGCCATCTTACCGCGGCTGTTTGTGCTCACCGCTGCAATCTGGACGCTCGAAGGATTTCGGCTCTGGTTTGTCATTCAGTCACTCGATCATACCGGCCTCAACTTAACCCTGGCTGCGATCATCTTTGTCGCCCTGGCCTCATCGCTGCTGACCGCACTGCCCATTACACCGGCTGGATTGGGGGTGGTAGAAGGAACGATTACGGTCGTGTTGACACTGTTTGGGATCGCGGCTAGTTTAGGCAGTGCTGTTACGCTGCTAGACCGACTGATCAACTTTTGGAGCATCGTGATTTTTGGCTTCATCCTCTACCTGTTTAGCCGACGAAAATAAGCCATGCGCATCGGTGTCGATTATACAGCGGGCATCTGGCAGGGCGCCGGAATAGGGCGGTATACTCGTGAATTGGTCCGTGCAGCCGCTCAGTCTGATCCCGAACTCTCATTTCAGCTCTTCTATGCGGCTACCGGTCTTGATCAGCAAGGACCATTTGTTCACTACGCGCAACAACTCGCAGCCACGTATCACAATATCAGATTACGACCGCTCCCGATCACTCCACGACTCCTGACCATTCTCTGGCAACGTGTACGTTTACCACTTCGGATTGAATGGCTGATCGGACCGCTCGATGTGGTGCATGCCCCCGATTTCGTATTACCACCGACCCAGGCACGTACCCTTCTTACCATCCACGATCTGACCTTTCTGGTCGAACCAGGCTGCGCCGAGCCAAAGCTCCGTCGCTACCTGAGTACCGCCGTCCCACGATCACTCCAACGGGCCGATCTGATCGTTGTTGACTCAAAAGCAACGGCTAGCGATCTTGGTCGTCTGTACGGCATTCCCAACCGGCGCATCCGCTTACTCTACCCGGCAGTTGATACGCGCTTTCGCCCCATACCAACAGCCGAGGCACAGGCGGTTCGTCAACGCCTGGGCTTACCCGAACATTTTTTGCTCTTCGTCGGCACGCTCGAACCACGCAAGAACCTGGTACGACTGTTACAAGCTTTTACGCTGCTGCAATCAGAACATCCCGACCTGCACCTGCTGATTGCCGGAAAGCGCGGCTGGCTCTACGACGACATTTTTGCCACCGTTGAACAATGCCATTTGCGTGACCGTGTTCACTTCCTCGACTTTGTTGCTGATGAAGATTTACCGGCATTGTATAATTTAGCTAGAGCCTTCGTATATCCATCGCTATACGAAGGATTTGGCTTCCCGGTTCTTGAAGCACTTGCCTGTGGAACACCGGTAGTGACAACGAAAGTTTCGAGCTTACCTGAAGTGACCGGATCGGCTGCCGTATTCGTCGATCCACTCGATCCAGAGGATATTGCTGCTGGCATCCGTACTGCGCTGAGCAACCCGATGCCACTACGCACCGCCGGCCCACAACAGGCAGCATTGTTCCGCTGGGAGCAAGCTGGCCAAACGCTTGTCGCTATTTATCGTGAGCTTGTAACAATAAAGCAGGCTCGCTGAGGGTTATGTATATGATGCAATCGAACGATCTGACCGCCGAAGCACTGAGTCGAGGCGCAATACCAGGGCGAGGATACGCTATCGCCCGCCGGATTTCACAAATATTACATCCGGTACCACTTGGCATCGTAAGTATTTTTATCGTCGGGGTCTTTGGTAGCGACAACCGTATCAACGGGCTATGGTGGTCACTCCTCTGCGCCCTGCTCCACGTCGTGCCGCCAACCATCTTTTTCAATATTCGCTTGCAGCAGGGGGCTTATAGCGACGATGACATTTCAGTGCGCACTCAACGCAACGAACTGTACCTGTTTGGAATGGTCAATGTCTTGATTGGCACAGTCATTCTCTGGGCACTGCACGCCCCATTACCGCTGCTAGCCATGCTTGTATCAGTTGCGGTGATGAATTTCCTTTCGTTTCTGATCAACCTCTTCTGGAAAATTAGCATTCACTCGGCCAGTATCGGCTCGTGTGCTACGCTGGCAAGCATTTACCTGCCCGCGCTTGGTGGCGTGTGTTGGGCGGCAGCTATTGTGTTGGGATGGGCGCGATTACGCACCCGCAACCACACCCTGATGCAGGTCATTGCCGGTATCAGTCTGGCGGTAGTGTGTGTATTAGTTGTCTATCGACTCTTTGGACTGATTTAGCTTCATTGCCAGAGCACTTCTTGTCTATCAGCTACTGGTTCGTGGCACGGCTATCTGACATTATTTACGCCCCGCTGTAGGAAAGAGTAACGTTGGAATCTCCTCTCGTCTCATCTACACTCCTCGTGGTAGTGTGTCAAATGGCGCGATGGTGCAAGAGGGGTATAAGCGAAACGCCAGCGTAGCTAGATAGCCCAACATGCAGTCGCCAACTACAAGTTGTTTCATTGTGCTACACTTCACGATGGTAAGAGTAAACATCAGAAGGAGCGCCAATGGCACGCCGTGAAGGAATCAACCCCGATGCAGTCTATTCACGCGAAGAGGTTGCCCGTCTGCTAGGGGTAAGTCTAAGTACCGTAAAACGGCTGATCAGTAGCGGTCAGTTGGCAGCCAGCCGACCGGCAGGCCTCCGTCGTGTGTTTATTCGTGGTACCAGCATTTTGCAAATGCTCGAGACGACACGCATCAACGAAGAACATCGCGGCTGAAATACTTATGCAAACTTACATAATACCGGGAAGATACTGCTAATGATTGATGGCGTTGCCCGCCAACACTGGTCCTCACAACACTGAGAGGGTGATCAGAAACCTGGATTGCTCATCGAGCGCATACCATACGGGTGCGACCATTGCGTTAGGGGGCGCCCACATTCGTTCGCTCCCGCGCCGTACCTTCCCCTCCCTCGCCCTGTGGAGGAGCGGAAGGGGGTAAGGGGGAAGGTGAGGGACACCAGGCGTGCTTTGCAGCACAGGTCCGGAAACTGTCGCGGAGACGCATGCGTTACCTGCCTACGTTCCCCTGCCCATTGCCAGGGTCGAGCCACATCAAAAACCTAGGTTTTTGATCTCACTCTGAGAGATTGGCAACAACGGCGTATGCAACAATGGCGATGAGGCACGTATGCAGGATCAGGACGATCCCCAGACAAGGGGTTAAAAAGGGGGGAGAGCGATTTCAGGCATTGGACAGATATCGAGATGGGAGACGAGGCCGGAGGTGCAGCGGTGCTGCATCAGGCGCTTCTTCCATTCCCTGAGCGTGTAGCTGAATATGCCCTTGCCGACCAGGGATTGACGGAATGATTGGCTTGCTGAAGTCACGTTTCAGTGTTGTACATAACTCAACATTTTTTCAGACACACTCTGAGAGGTACGGCATTATCGTGAAAGCAAATCCTGGTAGAAGAGTATTGTACAGATGTGCTTTAAGGAGCACGCTCATCAGAGTTATCTACACTCGCAGCGGGTAACGCTCGCACAATGACACGTTGCTTGAACTTATCGGGTCCACTGGGTGGCCAGCAGGTAATCATCGTGACCACCTCATAACCGGTTGGTGCAATATAGCGAGCATTGGCTAATCGCTGCTCAGCGGGCACCCCTTCTTCATCAACGATAATCCGCTCGTGTACGATGTAGCGGTAGGGCTGACCTCGACTGTACACAATCACCTCATCGCCCGGTTGCAGGTAGAAGAGGTCTTTGAAAACCCGACCATACCCACCGACATGTCCTGCCAGTACGATATTATCGCCTTCACCGGGATTAGCCGATCCACGATGCTGACCAACCGCAAACTCAGCGACCTGCCAGACCGAGATCAACTGACCATTTTCTTCCACTGTCTCCCATCCCACTTCGATCACCTTCGAGTCGACCTTAATCTTCGGTATTACCAAACGTTCAACTGTTGCTACCCATTCAGCTCGCGTCGACTCAGGCGGTTCAGAAATAAGTAAACCGCTATCAACCCCGGCAAGAGTCGTTGCCCTGTTCGTTGCCGGTATTGGCGGTAGCGTACCATCGGTTGAAGCTGGTAACGGCGTGGCAACCACTGCGTCGGACGCGGTCTCCCCTCCTGGAACAGTTGCGTTAGTCGGTACAGGGGTGGCAACCGTGATCTCAGCTAAAGGCAACAGTGGACGTGCATCGGCCGGGCGAAAGCCACTGGTGGTCAATCGTGGCGCCGGTAAAGGTGAATCACCACGGGCAGCCCAACGGTAATATTCCACTTGCAGGGTTGCAAACAACACATAGATAAGCAAACTCGCGCCGATAACCATCAGTGATGTCCCAACGAGCCATTGCCCACGACGTTTTGTCGGCACACGCCGCCAATTGATGCGATGAACAATTTGTTGACCAATAAGCGGTAGACGACGAAGCATGATCAGTGTTCCTCAGCGTTACAACTTGTTATTCAGTATATCATGTACCATCTTGTGTTACGCACAGGAACGGCGGAGGGATGTCTCTGGCAAAATCAACAATGACCTTTGAAGGAAGAACAAAACAGACTATCAACAGCCCAGGTTGTTGATGCGGCGGCTGAGTTACTCGCCACTTCAGCCGACTCTCCTGATGAGCGCTTGATCAAAACCACGAGTTTCTGATCACGCTCTTTGACCACCATATTCATACACAACATAAAATTACGGAGCACGTGTTGTCGTGCTCCGTGATTCTTCAGTATCACAGGTTAAGATATTAGTTCACCACCAACTTACCCTGCATCAGCGGGTAATGACCTGGCACGGTACAAATGTAGAGATAGGTACCGGGGGCCGGTGCCGTAAATGTCACCTCGACCGTCTCATTACCGTTGGCCAATGGTGACTCAGCAATAATATTGCTCTTGTCGGCCGGCAAGTAGTTTGCCGCCGGACCAGCAGTCAAACCAGCATTAGCAATTGCAGCAGCTTCAGCATCGCCACCCTTAATCAGAACCCAGTTGTGTTGTTGCACCGCCGAGTTGTTCTTGAAGCGGATTGTGACCGTCTGACCTGCCGCAACCTTCAGCTCTGTCTTATCAAAAGCCAGCTCTTCACCCTTTGAACCGATTTCTAAGGTGACCGGCCCACTACCAGAACCACCAGTAGCACCGCCACTGCTGCTCCCACCACCACCACAGGCTGCCAGTGCCAAAGCCATCAACGTTAAGACCACCAATGTGAGCATCCGTGACCACATCTTCATCACTCTTTTCCTTTCTTGTGGCATCTATCACAAGCATACACCCAAACATTTATACCACTATCTTGTGCTTTGTCAAGCTCATCAGTGCTACTTATCCATAGTTCATTTTGATAGGAATTATTCCTGATCTTTATCACGATGCGAGCGCCGGATGCGTTGCTGGAGATTGTTCTGAGCAGGTTCGCCTTGACGATTCGGTCGTGCAGATGATGATTTGCTGTTTGCTGGACGCTGACGCTCGTCTCGATACGTCCGCCCTGTGCTCTTCCCTGCACGACTGCGCTGTTCTTCTCGCCATTGTGACGGTGCACCCCGTTCGCCGCGTTCCTGACGTGGCGGTACTGCCCGTTCGCTGCGTTCCTGGCGTGACGATGCCCCCCGTTCGCCGCGCTCCTGGCGTGGTGGCGCTGCCCGTTCGCCGCGATCCTGGCGTGGTGGCGCTGCCCGTTCGCCGCGATCCTGGCGTGACGATGCCCCCCGTTCGCCGCGCTCCTGGCGTGGTGGCGCTGCCCGTTCACCGCGCTCCTGGCGTGGCAGTGCACCCCGTTCGCCGCGCTCCTGGCGTGGCAGTGCACCCCGTTCGCCGCGCTCCGGTCGCCTTCCTGCTGTGCGCTCATCACCACCCACAGCAATGGTAGAACGATCAGCTGGTGGTCGAACAGCCGGTGTCGTTTCGTCTGATTTTGTCGGCGGGTGCCGTCGGGCCGAGATGTAAGCACGCAGCGCGGCAACTTCTTCATCGGTCAAATAACGCCAGGATCGTGGTGGTAAGTCGCCGAGTAGCAGATTACCCTCACGTACCCGTATCAACCGTCGCACTTCATAACCGAGCAGTTTGGCAACCGCCCGAATCTGACGCTTACGCCCTTCCCGTAAGACGATCCGAACCCATACCCCCTCCGGTGCCGTCCCGATCATTTCTACCCAGGCAGGCGCTGTCATCTCACCATCGAGCAAAACACCATTACGCCAACTCCGCAACGCCTCTGGTGTCAGTGGCCGATCAAGAAGCACACGGTACTCTTTTTCAACCTCAAAGCTAGGATGGGTCAGGGCATACGCCAATTCGCCGTCGTCGGTCAGCAATATCAAACCCTCACTATCAATGTCGAGGCGCCCGACCGGAAAAACCCGTGCCGGTACATCCACTAGATCGAGCACAGTTGGACGACCATGGGTGTCTTCAGCGGTTGACACCACACCTGCCGGCTTATGAAGCATAATATAGGTACGTTTGGCCGGCATACGGATTGGCTGACCATCAACCCGTACCTCATCGTGCTCTAAATCAACCCGTGTGCCGGGCACAACCACGACACGCCCATTGACCGTTACTCGTCCGGCAGCAATGAGTGCTTCACAATCACGTCGTGAAGCAATACCTGCACTGGCCAAGACCTTTTGCAAACGTTCAGGACTCACAGATAGCCTTTCTACGTCCGAGAAGATGCGGTAGAATGACAACTCGTCGTCGCTTGACAGTATACCATACTACGTTTTACAACCCGATTTAGAGTACAATAAGAAGATAAGGCAACAGCAGCTTATTGCCAGCACATGGAACAACAAACACTTAACCAGTTATTCCGACCTTACGTCCCTGTCACCTTACGCGATGCACTTGATGCTGGAGCATTACGGGCAGGACAGGTTCAGACGTATCAGGCAACCATCCTCCACACTGATCTGAAAGGGTTCACTCGTCTCACCGCATTATTTGCCACACTTCCCGACGGAGCCGAGCAATTACACAATATTCTAAACCGCTATTTCGAGGTCATCATCGCTACGATTACTGCCAATGGCGGCGACGTCATCCACATTGCTGGCGATGCTTTGACCGCATGGTGGCCAGACATCACCGATCCCGCGCTGGCGATGCGCTGTGGTTATGTCCTCCATAATGCACTAACAACCCTCAATCCTATCTCAACTCCCGAAGGACCTTTCACGCTCGAACTTCGGGTAGGGATCAGTGTCGGGACAGTATATCTGACCCTGGTAGGGATACCCAATCAAGGTATCCACCCGATATTGATCGGTTCACCGATCAATGCCGCCAGTCTGGCCGAGCAACAGGCCAATCCGGGGCAGGTGCAGTTCTTACTGATCAATACGCAGCCAACTCCGACCATCGATTACTACCCTTCAGAAGCCCCTATCCTGCGGTGGGAACATTTTCTCCCGCCGAGTTTCGCTCGGCGTCTCCAACTCAACACTCTGGTTGCTGAATATCGGCGATGTGTTCCGGTGTTCGCAGCCTTTGATTTACCAGAATATCCGGTTGACCTGCAAGCCTTGGTTACCCAAGCACAAGCCATCACGATGCGCTGGGGAGGGTGGCTCAACGAGATCGAGCTGGGGAGCAAAGGTGCGGTTATGGTCTTCTTGTTTGGGGCACCGGTTGCTCATGGCGATGACACCAGCCGGGCGGTTGGTTGTGCGATAGAACTCCGTAATCGCGGCGTAATTCGCAAGGCAGGAATTACTGTGGGCACTCTTTTCGTCGGTGAAGTTGGGGGGCGTCTGCGACGAGTGTACACTGCGCAGGGTGAAGAAATGAATCTGGCTGCCCTGTTGATGGATCAAGCCCCAACCGGCGCGATTGTAGTCTCTGGAAGGGTACGGCAAGATATTATGGGCCGGTATCGCACCACTCAGCCGCAATTCGTGCCGATCAAGGGTTACAATCAACCCATTCCCACAGCGCTTGTTCTCAGTGAGCCAACTCTTGCTACTCAGCAAGCATTACAGGCATCGCTGGCCGCGTACACTGAGCTGATCGGGCGCGAACAGGAACGTCAGATGATAGATCGGCTTATCGCCAATGCTCCGCGCCAGGGTCAGGTCTTACTTATCGAGGGTGAAGCTGGGATTGGGAAATCGAGCCTGATTCATCATCTGAGCATCAAATGGCTTGAGCGTCGGTATCATAGCTTCCGAGGCGAGTGTCAAAGCGGGATGCAAGAGCAGCCGCTGCATCCGTGGCGGTTCATTCTCGGTGAGTTGTGTGGCATTGATGATAGCACTCCATTGCAGGCTCGATATGAACGGTTACAGCAGATGGCAACCGAATTATCCTCAGCTCTCCCCAACCACATCGCAACGCTGGCGCACCTTCTTAACATTGACGGATTTGTGCACGCAAGACGCTCAACTGATATTAGCCCTCTTGTGATTGAGCTACTGATCAATCGTCTAAAGCGAGAACCCCTCTTGATCATATTAGAGGATATTCATTGGGCCGATCCAGCGTCGCTGCAACTCCTGAACGCGATCATTGAAGCAGTGCTCCCTCACTTACCGCTGTTGATCGTCGTATCGTACCGTCCACTCGCCAATCACGTAACCCCCATCATCGAGAGCATACGTCGGCAGCCGTTTACAACCCATCATCTGCTTGAGCGATTGCCTGCGGCTGAACGCATCCATCTCATTCGTCAGTTAATCGGTGTGAAGGAGATCGATACGCCCCTGCTCCAATACCTCGAACGGTACGCTGCCGGACAACCATTCTTTATCAAAGAATATGTGCATATATTATTGCAAAAACGTCTGATCACCATTGAACAAGATACTGCCCGCTTACATGAACCCATCCCATCGCTACAACTCTCAAGCCAGGCATTGGGGATCGTACAGGCGCGAATCGATCAAATGGGTGAACGCACCCGCCTCACGTTGAAGATAGCCGCTGTCATTGGCCGGAGCTTCCCGCTGCGCTTGTTACAGCATATTCACCCCGCTCACCTTACTGAAGATGAATTGCATCAAGATATTGCCGCATTGGTTCGCGACCAGTTGATCGAACTCGAGATGAACGAACCAGAGCCGATCTATCGGTTTATCTTCGGTATCGCACACGAGGCCGCTTACCACAGCCTGCTCTTCACCCAACGTCGCGATTTGCATCAGGCAGCCCATACCTGGTATCTGACAAAGTATCAGAACGAACTCACTCAGATGAAAGCACCGTTGGCCGTATACGACGTTATGATTCACCACAGCTTACGCGCCGAAATGTGGGCCAACGCTGTCGAACACTGCTGGCAAGCGGCATTGATCTGCGTCCAACGTTCACTCTTTCAAACAGCGCTGCACTACATTGAAAAGGGAATTGCGCCGAACTATACCTCTTCTCGGCGCGCCGAACTTCTCGTTTTGCGTATCATCCTTAATGATCGGATTGGTGATCATCTACATCAGGCAGAAGATTTCCACCTGTTTAAGGGCATCTTGCCCGAACAAGAACAGCCGGTTTTGCATGCTCTGGCTTCGGTGCTGTATCTCCATCATATGCTCGTTAGCGGTCAGTTCGATCACTTCGCCACGCAACGTATCTCCACTCAGAGGCAAATCGACCGCTTAAGCCAGAATGATGCACGTGCCGGTCGCCTTTTGCAAGCCGGTCTCTGGCTCGTCAACGCCCAATATTTGGCCCTCCAGGGTCGATACAAGCAGGCAATGGCAACGCTTCACCGTATAAACCGGATCGGTAAAACGGTACCCCGCCACACATCACCACAACCGATGCTCATCGATCTGATAGCGATGGAAAGTCTCTCTGCCCAAAGTTATGAATTGCAAGGTTGGATACTCATTGAGTCCGATAATTTCCAACGAGCACAAAAGCGCTTCCAGCAGGCAATACGACTGGCACGAATGGTCAATGACCAGATCATCGAAAATCGCTCTCAGATCGGTCTGTATTATACGATGATAATGCTTGGGCAATACGATGGTATCGATCACCGACTACAGCAAGCTTTGCACATGGCCCGGTCAATCGGTGATCGGTATAGTCAAGTGCTTGGATTACGTACTCAGGCAGTTCTACACTTCAACCGCCACAACATTACCGCAGCCCGTCAACTTATCTGGCAAGCTATCGCCCTCGCCCATAGTTCACAAATAGCTGTTCTTGAAATTGTTCTGCTGAATCAGCTTGAAAAGCTAGCCCGGGCGATGCAGTAAGGTTATCTAAAAGCGTGATCAAAAACCTGGACTTTTGATGAGACTCGACAATAGTATCTGCAAACGTTGGCGGGCAACCCAGGCGTTTCCTCAATCTAAACAGGGTTTCAACGGTTTTAGCGCCTGTGCTGTGGAGCACGCCTGGGAACATGCCTGGCGCCCCTCACCTCCCCGCTTACCTCCTTCCTCTCCTACCTGGGGAGCGGAAGGGGGAAATTGGTGCTTCCTTACCATCCCCCTCGCCCTCTTCCACTCCTACGCGGGGAGAGACAGAGGGAACGTGGGGTAGCTGGAGCGAAAGAATGCTGTCAACCCCTCACACAATGATCGCACGAGTATAGTACGTCACGGTACATGCTCAATGAGAAAGCCCAGGTTTTCAATCAGGCTCTCAGATGGTGAATGACAACCGCGGGGAATAACTATAGTCCACCGCAAACCGGTAAGACAAGACACTGATATAGAGCCAGATTAGGGAAAAAACGCTTGCCACCAGCGCTGCCAGTTAGGTGCTGGCGATGGAAGCGGCGCAGGTGTCGGTACAACTGGCGATGTTAGTGATGGTACTGGCGTTGGCACTCGTTCAGGGACGATGACAATGTCGCCTTCTCGTACCAGGCCAAGATTACGAGCCCACGCTTCGGTTGCGGCATCCGACTGCTCATATTCAAGTTGCGCCGTTAAGGCCTGCATCGTGGCCTGCAATGCCTGCATCTCTACCTGCGCAGTCGCCAATTCGCGTTCAAGCGCACGAGCAATGATAATCTGATTAACCAGCGTAACGGTAATGCTCCCGATCATCACCAGCAAGACTCCCATGATCGCCAGTGAAGCCAGCGTGCGACTACCACCGGGAAAAGTTGTCTTTAACCAGCGTCGCATCCGGCCACGAAATGTGGCCCAGATCCGTCGCCAGGCAGTGAATGAATATGAGGGTTTTGGTGATGAACGGTAACGACGCATAAGAATATGTACTTGCATCAAGTAGTGATGTAGCAACTTGTGCAAGTACCCATCGCCCTACGCGATGCAATGATCACGATTCTGCGGCTGGACGTGGTGGCTCAAGTAATAACGGCTCTTCAATATTGGTCGTCATTGAACTCTGACCACGGAAGAGGCCACCTGGCTCGATATGCAGCGCAGCCGTCGTAATATCACCCCACACCTTACCGGTCGGTGAGATTTCCAACTGTTCGAGCGCCGTAATTTGTCCTTTCACCGCACCCGATACATGAACATTCCGCGCTTTAATCGTGGCAATAACCCGCCCCGTCTCGCCGATAATCAGATTGCCAACGACCTCAATATCGCCTTCCACCGCGCCATCGATGCGAACATTCCCTTCGGCATTCAAGTTGCCAATAAACCGGGTATTGGCACCGATGACCGTTTCTGTCCGCCCATTAACAATCGTCGGCGTTTGAGCGGGCTTGCGGTTTGTACCAAACATGCGCGCGATCCTCCTCCACATAACCGGCCACCTGCTTATATCAAAAGACGTTAACGAGGCCGGGAGACGACCCAATCGTTCGGGTAATCGTTGTTGACATTATAAACGATAGTCGCTGATGGGGCAACGTTCAGCAAGAACCACGCACCGTTTCAACATTTTCCCCTCTCGCAGTGGTGAAAAGAGAAAAGAACAACGAGCACAGAAGAGGTAACGTTCTGTTCTGCCAGTGGTCTGACACCATGCCCCTCGTCGGTGCACCGATTTCGTCCGTCAGCGTCTTGTAAGGGCTATTCCTCCCTGCTGTGCCGCGCCTCGGAACACGAACCGCTCACTGTCTCGGTGGGGCAGGTTCTACCCCTGCCCCTACTTGTGACATGCTAACTGATGGGATCATGTGGAAAGCAGCGCACGTCGCAGTAGCACCAACCCTCTCACCTTCGTCCCAATCCTCTTCCGCGCCCACCAGAAGAGCGGGGAGGACGTGAGTTGCTAGATGGCGTTTATCACTCGTGTCGTTGTTCGTTCGCAGCGAGAAAGCCGTTACAACACGAAACGCTACGCCAGTGGAAACGCTTCAGGAACCCTCACGAACTCTTACCACTTCATTACGGTGCGAGTCGTTCGCGCTGCCAACCATCATCATGACGAGTGTAGCAGAGTCGATCATGCAAGCGCGAAGGTCTTCCCTGCCAGAACTCAATCCGATCTGGAATCACGCGGTAACCACCCCAAAACGGCGGCCGTGGCGGGTCTTGATCGGCAAAACGAGCGGCTATTTCGGCCACCCGCTGTTCCAGTTCGGCCCGATCAGCAATTGGCCTGCTCTGTGGCGAAGCCCACGCTCCGATACGACTGTCACGTGGCCGAGTGGCGTAATAGGCATCGGCCTCTTCATCACTGACTTTTTCTGCATACCCCTCTATCCGCACCTGCCGTTCAAGTTCAGGCCAGTAAAAGACGAGAGCTACCGCAGGATGAACGGCCATTGCTTGTCCCTTCCGACTCTCGTAATTCGTAAAAAAAACGAAACCACGTTCATCTACCCCCTTTAACAAGACCATACGGGCCGAGGGGCGTCCATCAGGATCGATTGTCGCCAGAGTCATGGCATTCGGCTCAATTAAACCTGCTGCTACCGCTTCGTCGAACCAGCGCATAAACTGCACAATTGGATCTGGATCGGCGTCAGCTTCCGATAAACCGCGTTGCGTGTACTCCTTACGTAAATCGGCCAGATTCATCACAGTACTCCATTTGCATAAGAACGCTGACTGAACTACAATAGCGCCGATGATGAACAATAGCGCTGCCATTTATGTTGCTCACACTAATCACGCTATCGTTGCAGAGGCGCTGCACAGACTGCTCATCGAGCAGGGGTTCATTGCCGTTGAGCGCGCCCCGCACGAGATAAGCGGCATTATCATGATACCTGATAAACCCTACCGCCATTTCTTCGTTGCACCATCGGCGCAGGGATGGGTAGCAATTTGGGAAGACCCCCGCTACTTCGCCGACCGTACACTAGCCAAAGGACTGGCCAGCCGCTTACAAACGCGCAGTGTCTGGATCGAGGTGGGCGGGAATGGTGTGAGTTGGGCGCGTGGCCTGTATGAAGGAGCAATTGTTCTTGAAGAACGGTTTGAAGCGGTTGAAACCACCTTCTACGGTGAACGGGGTATCGTTCATTTAACGTTTGATCCCGATACCTTACCCGACGAATGGATTGCTCACCTCGATTTACCCGATCCCGATTTGCACTATGAAGCTATTCTAGCCGGTGCTCAACCATCGGCTGGGCCACCGCTGCACCTGGTCGTGCAGCGTCGCATTGGTGTTCCTGCAATGAACACCACACGCACACGTGGCTAATGCCCTGTACCGCTATGCCATACAACATTTTGATGATCGCCTCGACGAGTTTCTTTTCCGACTACGGTAATCATGTGCGTATTTTAGAAGAGATCCGTGCCCTACAACGCCGTGGTCATCGTATTGTACTGGTGACGTACCATAATGGTGATGATATTCCGGGGATCACCATTTACCGTTCGTGGGACGTTCCCTGGATCAAGCGCGCCGTTGTTGGATCATCACGCCATAAACTCTATCTCGATATTGGCTTGGGATGGCGTGTATTACGCACCGCTCTCCAGATGCACCCAGATGTTATTCACGCTCACACTCACGAGGCGGCTGCTATTGGGCTTCCACTCCAACGCCTGCTGCGTCGGCCATTGATCCTCGATTACCAGGGCAGTATGACCAGCGAGATGCTCGACCATGGCTTCATTCGGCGCAGCAATCCGCTGTTCGTCCCTCTGACCCGTCTGGAACGCATGCTGAACCGTACCGCCGATGCGGTAATGACATCGACTCACAACGCAGCCAATCTTCTCCGTCGTGATGGATCGGTTGCGGAAGATCGCCTCTTCACCATTGCCGACGGTGTCGATACCGAGCGGTTTCGCCCCTTCGATGGTTCACCCGAATGGACAGCCCAACGCGCTGAGTTGCGCGCTCAGCTCGGTATTCCGTCAGATCGGCGGATCGTGGTCTATATTGGCTTGCTGGCCCCTTATCAGGGCACCAATCTGCTGCTCGAAGTGGCCCGGCATCTGTGTCAGCGGTATCCTGACCTCCATTTCTTGATCATGGGTCACCCCGATCCACAAAGTTACCGCAATCTGGCTGCCAGTTTGGGAATTGCCGATCACGTTACACTTCCCGGTCGGATTATGTACCGTGATCTCCACAGTTACCTGGCACTCGGTGAGGTTGCCGTCGCCCCGAAGATGAGTTTAACCGAGGGTAATGGTAAAATCGGCAACTATATGGCGATGGGTTTACCTACTGTTGCCTTCGATACACCGGTGAACCGCGAAATTCTGGGGCCATACGGTTTTTACGCCAAACTCGGTAGTGTAGCCGATTTTGCAGCCCAACTGGAATTAGCGCTAACGAATCGCGAGCTGGCAGCCGAACGTGCGGCTGGTGCACGGGCAAGAGCAGTAGCAGAACTTTCGTGGGAACGAGCGGCGATTGCTATCGAAGCAATCTACGCAGCGGTGATCGCCCGCCGTCAACAATCAGATGAAGAAGCTAACGAATAACCAAAGTGGTACCTGCCCTGATGTATTCTGTGTCGTTTCGCTGAAGCATGAAACACGATACCTGTGCAACCATCGCGTGAGGTATTCCAACATGCTTTCGCTCCCGCTCCATTCTCCCCCTTCCGCTCCCCGTGTGAAAGCGGAACGGAGCCAGCACGAAGGTAAGCACCGCCACCCTCCCCCCCTTCCGCTCCCCGTGTGAAAGCGGAACGGAGCCAGCACAAAGGTAAGCACCGCCACCCTCCCCCTTCCGCTCCCGCAGCGTGGGAGAGGAAGGGGGCTGGGGGGAAGGTGAGGGCCACCACCCTCCCCCTTCCGCTCCCCGTGTGAAAGCGGAACGGAGCCAGCACGAAGGTGAGCACCGCCACCCTCCCCCTTCCGCTCCCCGTGTGAAAGCGGAACGGAGCCAGCACGAAGGTAAGCACCGCCACCCTCCCCCTTCCGCTCCCGCAGCGTGGGAGAGGAAGGGGGCCGGGGGGAAGGTGAGGGCCGCCCTCACCCCCGACCCCTCTCCCGCACTGCGGGAGAGGGGTGATCTGGGTTGTAGCCTCGGTATCGTTGAAAGACGCAGGCGCAGGATCGCCCCTGCTCCACTCATCCTCCCCCTTCCGCTCCCGCAGCGTGGGAGAGGAAGGGGGCTGGGGGGAAGGTGAGGGCCACCAGGCGTGCTCCGCAGCACCGGCTCGGATCAGCGGTAAATCAGACGAATCGACTCAACGATCACCGTGCCCCCATCTCCTACACTAACCGGATCAAAGCGGATACCACCAATCTTTTCCATCTGTTCAGCTATGCTATTGAACGGGAGACGGTAGGTGGTCATATCTGTACCCGGCATGAGGGTAAACGAGATTGAGTGTTCTTCACGCGCCTGGCCATTCAGATCGAGAAAGAATATTTGCGCATCATGCACATCTGTTGTTGCCGCCAACCGTACCTCTACCGCAACAATATCAGCAGACGAGAGAAGCAACGGCGGGCTAATCAACCTGGGATCAATTCCCGGAATGATATGCCAGCCCGAAGGCGTTATACGCTCTGCTTCTACCTGCTCAGCGCGCCACCCCCAATGCCCCCGACGAAAATCCCATCCTTCGCCGCCGGCTAATACATTGGCACGTGGAATAAACCGGTAAACCGGTAGATCGGCCGGTAACGGGGCTATCTGCAACATCGACTGAATCGGCGCATAGCACGCAGCTACCGTCTCCGCAGTTAGCCCGAAACGCTCGGCAGGTGTTGGGGGCTGATCGGGTGGCGCCGGCAGTGGTCGTTGTGCCTCGTCGGCAATCAAGACGGCATAGCCCGCAGTAAGGGTAGTTTCAATCCGCTGCTGAATGCGCGCACAGGCTGCCGACCAATCACCACTACTGGCAGTCATCGCTTGATT
Organism: Chloroflexus sp. MS-G; assembly: GCF_000735195.1. Lineage (GTDB taxonomy): Bacteria > Chloroflexota > Chloroflexia > Chloroflexales > Chloroflexaceae > Chloroflexus. The sequence goes on along the minus strand of NZ_JPIM01000017.1, from coordinate 17,601 downwards.
GAGACCGTAGACATTTTCGTGCCCCCAGTAATAAGGTAGATACAGTTCGAGCACACCGTCGGGCACGATAATCAGATCGCCAGTTTGAGTCAGCGCCGCTACCGCCTCGGCAATTCGCCGTTGCCAATCACGATGAGCATCACCCCGTTCGATAATCGTTGGCAAGTTAAGTGCCAACATGGCTATCACCAGCACAAGACCCGCCCGATAAATCCACTGTATCGTCAATACCGCACTGAACAAGAGTACCAACGGTGGCAGACTGGCAATCCAGAATTCGATGTTGTCAGGTTCCCACCAGAGAAAGAACAGACCGTACACTATCAACCAGCTTAAGACCCCGATCAACAACGGATGAGGCAGGCGCGAAAATGCGCTGCGACCAGCCAGCAAGAGCACTATCCCGCTTATGCCAATAAATGCCCCTCCTTGGAGTGCTAGCGTCTCACGCCAGCCCTTCAGCAATCCGATCAACTTAGCCTTATCGATAGCGCCACCCCAAAAACCGGTCTGAGCATATCCGGTCAGCCATATCCACACCTCGGACCAACTCCGCATCCCACTTACCCCAAAGGCAACCCAGAGATACGCACTACCGACCACCGCCACCAGCGGTAGCACATAAGCAACCCCAAGCTGGTAACGAAGCCGTTGTGTCTTTGCGCTCAGGCCAATCGTCAGCAGAGCAGGTACTGCAAATAAGACATTCGTTTGATGGCCTAGAACGGCAAAACCATGAACCAGACCTAACCACGCCGATAGTTGCCACGTTGGGGTTTGCACAATTCTGAACATCAGCCAGAGTCCGGCGATCAGTGCCACCACTGCAAGGGTATACACTTCAACTTCGACGGCGTAGTACCAGTAGGCATAGCTGAAACCCATACTGATACTCGCTATCAATGCGGCGCCAGTTGACCGAGTGACTGACCTGCAAAGAACAAAAAGCACTGTCACCCCGATCGCACCGGCAATCGCATTGATAACCTGAAGCCATACAGCAACACTACCATGCCATCCGATAACGGTTGCCAGTGCCCGAATTACTGCACCCAAGGGGCCATATAACAGGTGATGTGGATGAAACAACTCTGACCACGGTTTCCGGTCAACATCGAGAATGTACGAAAGTGCATCGAAGGTATGCACGTTCGTTAACGTTACACCGTAGAGGGTAGAAAAAGCCAGCAGGAGAATGAGAACCAACCAGCGCAACCCAATCCGCGACAAAACAGTATCAAACACTGTCATACAGAACTTACAATGCTACCACAGCATACTGAACCGCAGGGATAAACCTTGATGCAAAACCTTCGTTCGAGAACTTGATCTTCTCGCCTCACACTAAGCACCGCAAAGAACACCTGAAAAACGCTCTTTATTATCTGGAAGGCGAGCCACCAGCCCGCATTCTGCCGAGAGCGAGCAGAACCCCTCTCCCATCATTCCACTGGGGGTAGAAACTTCCACACCCTTACAGAGTAGAGAATGCTCAAACACTCGCTTGCGGAAGAGCAAGATTAGAGCACGACAGGGTAAAACCCTTCCCGTCGGTTATTCTCCTCATTCAGTTACCTTTTACTTTCTCTACCCTGACTCAACAGAAAACGCCGATTGAACGACCTTCTTGCCACGTTATCCTATCGGTTGCACAACAATCTGATCACCGATCGTTGTTTGCGTCGCAGCAATCACCCCAACTGGCAATTCAAGCACATAACGAGCCTGACGATGGCCGGCATAGAGACGCCAGGGTGGCAGATTTGGATAAAGCGCCACAACCTTCCCATGCCGATCTACGAAGATCGCATCAATAGCGAAGCGCATAAAGAGCATATGAATGCTACTGCATGGTTCAATCAGCAATCCACCATCAACCGGCAATGACTCGCGCCCTAACAGACCACGACCACGGGCCACAAACGAACGCGCCACCTCGCACTTGCGGGCAAGGATGGCGCGTCGCGTCTGATTAACAACTTGAACCATACCGCTATTAGTTCCCCATATTACTATTCATAACACCAAGTGCCTGCATAATCCTTGGCACAGCCGGACCCAGAATAACAACAAACAGGGCTGGGAAGATCAAGAATACCATCGGTATCAGCATCTTCACCGGCGCTTTCTGAGCTGCCTCCTCAGCCCGCTGGCGACGGCGCACGCGCAACTGATCTGACTGGATACGCAGAATCTTCGACATCGACACACCTAATTGATCAGCTTGAATGACTGCCGATACGAAGGTTTGCACATCCTCGACGCCAGTGCGGGTTACCAGATCGCGTAACGCTTCACGGCGGGTACGTCCGAGACGAATATCCTGAAGCACGCGCTGAAACTCACGTGACAGCTCATTATCCCACTTTTGGGCAACCCGCTGGAGAGCCAGATCGAATGCTAGACCTGCTTCAACACTGATACAGAGCAGATCAAGCGCATCAGGCAGCGCCTTGAGAATATTCTTCTTCCGTTCTTTGATCTTGCGGTCGAGCCAGATACCAGGCAGAATATAACCGATCATTGCTGCAATCAACGTTCCCATCAATGCCTGCATAAACGGCAGCCGCCCGATAACCAACAGGCCAACGACGACCAACAATGAAATCGCCAGCGCCATCCGCAGACCGATGAACATATTGGGTGTGATGTTACCGGGATTACCGGCCAACTGAAGGTTCACCCGCAAGCGTTCTTGATTCTGTTTCAGGCCAAACCGTCCCAGCGTGGTTAACAGTGAACGAAAGAGTGGCTTTAACACCCGTTCACTGAACGGTTGCTGTAACTCCAACTCTTCGAGAGAGAGCGAGACATCGGTATATTGATCAAGCCGTTCACTGATCGCCTTCGACTGGTTCATTTGCCTGACGGCAAAGATGATCAGCCCCATACCTACTACCAAAATCAGGGCCACGATAGTTATATCAATCACAGACATCGCAGCACCTCACACTTCAATATCAATAATCTTCTGAATCGCAAAATAACCAAGCGCAATCATAAAGAGGGATGTCACCGGCATACAACACCAGGCCTCAGGTGGAAAGCCAAAGGTGAAGAGGGGTGCCATATAGGAGGGATTTACCACGGTAATGAACATCGCGAGACCGATCGGTAATCCAGTAATAATCCACGAAGAGATACGTCCCTGTGCGGTTAAGGTTGAAATTTCACCCTTAATACGTACTCGTTCGCGAATAGTATGACCAATAGTATCAAGAATCTGCGCCAGATTACCTCCTACTTCCATCTGGATGCTGACCGCAGTGATCAGAAGGTCAAGGTCATCAGAGGGTACCCTCCGCAACAAGTTTTGCAGCGCTTCTTCAGTCGAGCGACCCAGCCCTACTTCCTGGACAACACGGCGAAATTCGGTCGCCGCCGGTTCTGGAGCTTCACGCGCAACCATATCGAGGGTTTGCAAGAAGCTGTAACCGCCGCGGAGTGCATTCGCCATCATGGTGATCACGTCACCTAGTTGGTTGTTAAACGCTTTCAACCGTTGCGCCGCCCGGATGTTCACATAGATGTTAGGTATAAATGAGAAAACAACCGCACCAATGATTGCAGCGGCTATCTGAGCAGCAGGCGAAGCTCGACCGAGAATAAAGCCAAAGACTACCCCAAGCAGTGCAGCACCAAGTTTTAACCCAATAAACTCGGCGACCGTCAGCTTCAAATCAGCACGCGCCAATTCTTGCTTGATCGAACTGCCCTGCTTACTCCGCGACACAACCGAGTCGATGCGCTCAATAGCCTGACGAGCAATTGGCTCATTCGCACGTTCTTGCACGCGACCACCACCGGTATATGTCTCGAGCCGCTGGGAAACATCAGCCGTTGCCGATTGACGCATCAACAGCACGACTGCACCTATCAGCAGGATTAGAAGCACCCCTAGACCAGCGAGTGTAACTGGCAACATATCCGGTGCGAGCAAGCGTTCCATAACGGTGATGCCTCCTTCTCACGCCGACAATCGTCGGGAGTATTAGAAGCTGAAACGTTCCGACGAACCAAAGATGGTCGGCGGTAGAAAGATATTGAGGGCCTCGAATTTCTCGAGAAAACGTGGTCGTACACCGGTTGGTCGCAACTGACCAACGATCTTCCCTTTTTCATCAATTCCGGTTTGCTCGAAGACGAAGATGTCTTGCAACACGACCACATCGCCTTCCATACCGGCAACTTCGGTAATCTGAGTAACCTTCCGTGAACCATCCTTCAAACGCGACTGCTGCACGAACACATGGATCGCCGAGGCAATCTGCTCACGAATCGCACGGGCCGGCAAATCCATGCCCGCCATGAGACACATTGTTTCGATTCGGCTCACTGCGTCGCGTGGCGTATTGGCGTGAATAGTTGTCATTGAACCATCGTGACCCGTGTTCATCGCCTGCAACATATCAAGAGTCTCACCACCGCGACACTCACCAACGATAATACGTTCAGGACGCATACGCAGACAGTTAATGACCAGATCACGAATGGTCACTTCACCCTTGCCCTCTACGTTCGGTGGCCGTGATTCGAGCGTTACGACGTGATCCTGACGTAGTTGCAATTCGGCTGCGTTCTCGACCGTAATAATTCGCTCATCTTCAGGAATGAATGACGAAAGCACATTGAGCAACGTCGTTTTCCCCGATCCAGTTCCACCAGCGACGACAATGTTCAAACGAGCCTGGACACAAGCAGCCAGAAAATCGGCCATGTCTTGCGACATAGAACCGAATCGAACCAGATCCTGGACGGTCAACTTGTCTTTGCGGAACTTACGAATAGTGATCGTCGGCCCATTAAGCGCCAGCGGTCGAATGACAACGTTTACCCGCGAACCGTCTTTCAAGCGCGCATCAACCATCGGCGATGATTCATCGACGCGCCGCCCTAATGGGGCCACAATCCGGTCAATGATCCGCATGACGTGCTCATCATCGGTAAACGTAATATCAGTTTTGATCAACTTCCCTTTCTTTTCGACGTAGACTTGCTTTGGGCCGTTGACCATAATTTCACTAACCTCATCATCGGCCAAAAGTGGTTCAATTGGACCAAGACCGATGATGTCGGCGGCAATACTTTCAAAGAGTCGCTGGCGTTCACTGCGCGACAGAACAATACTTTCGCTATCAAGAATGGCGTTAAAGATCTCTTCGACCTGTTTACGCACTTTTGCCGGGTTACTCAAATCGATCTGGGGGTTTAGTTCATTAATCAAGCGATCCTGCACTCGCGAGCGAAGTTCGCGAAACGTCTCATCAGTACCAGTACTGGGAACCCCAACCGACGGCAGTCGACCGGTTGTCTCTGGCCGAATCGGCGCTCGCGACAGAGTCGGTTCGGCAGGCGTCGGAACGCCTCCTCCAATTCGCTTTAGCAATGACATTGCGTTAACCTCCCTTTGTAGAGCAACCGTCGGTTATGGACGCAACCACTTAACGGCGGGGGATCAAACCACTGAACAGATTACGCGATTTCGTAGCTTCTTTGCTCGTTGCTGCCTCTTTATTCGACTTAGCCACCAACTCACGAGCCAGGTTCATAATGTCTTTCGACACCTGATGGTTAGGTTTTGCCAGTATCAGGGGTGTACCCTGATTAATAGCCAGCGTCATTTCCTGAGCAGCATCACCGATCTGCAACGCCAGCTTCCGCTGGAGATGCTTCTCGACATCTTCAGCGCGAATACCGGTACGGTTTGTTGCTTTATTCAGCACCAGCATCACTTTATCGGCAGGATACCCGAGAAGATCAGCCACTTCGAGGAAGAGCTTGACATTCCGGATACAGTGCATTTCGAGGGTCATGAGGGTAATCACCCGCTGAGCCAAATCAAGCGCAGCTAATGAGCGATCTTGAAACGATGCCGGCGTATCAACAATGACGTAATGAAACTCCTGACGCAAAGCTTCGAGAATCGTGCGAATCTGGTCGGCGGTAACCAGTTCACCGCGCTGTGGATCAGGAGGAGCCAGGAGAACACGAATTTGCGTCGGATGAGTCGCCATCACATCGTTCAAGAGATCGCGATCAAGTCCTTCGATACGCGAGGCCAGATCAAGGATCGTTTTATCCGGCCGCAGATTCAGGAGCACGCTCAGGTCACCAAAGAGAACATTCCCATCGACCAGCGCCACCTTCTTGTTTGTCTGTTGACGAATAGCTACCGCCAGGTTCGCCGCGATTGACGAAACACCAACACCGCCTTTCGGGCTAAATACGGCAAAGATTTCTCCATCAACACCAGACGGTCCGCTCGCCGTCTGACCGCTCATCCCCATAACCGGCACCACCGGACGGGTTGCTGCCAGACGTGCGACATGACGGATCGAGCGATAGAGATCATCGGCGCTGATCGGTTTAATGAGAAACTCGCGCGCTCCTGCCAGCATCGCCCGCCGAATGTAATCGGTTTCACCCTGGACACTCATAATGATCACCTGAATGGTCGGGTCTTGGGTCAGGATCGCTTCCGTCGCAGCAATCCCATCCATATCAGGCATGTTGATGTCCATCAAAATAACTTGTGGGCGATGCTGACGCGCAAGAGCAATCGCTTCACGTCCGTTGCTGGCTTTGGCAACGACTTCAATATCCTTTTCAAAGAAGAGCAGTTTTTCGAGTTGATCGCGAGTATCGACGATGTCATCAACGATCATGACTCGAATCTTGTCACCTTCACTCATTGCGATAACTCCTCAGTTTGCCTCGTTAGTAACGGACGTGAGCATCACGAATACGAGCAAGCATTGTGTAGACTATACGGTACGTTAGTATTGTACCTCATAGCTGCCTTCCATGGAATAGGCTAGGGCGTCGGTCGGAAAACTTCGTCCTCGCTGTATACCCGTGGCGGTAATGGACGGGGCAGAGGAACCCCAAACTCGCGGACCAGGAGATCAAGGGTTACACCTGTGGTCTCCTCTATCGCAGTATCATTAGCACCACGGAGCGCCAAGACGATCCGGGCATTAGATTGCAGGGCGAACTCCATTAACTCGATTTCCTGGTCGGTCAGCCCTAACACGACCATCCAAAATCCTTCTGTCAATGTACTGACACCGCCTGCCCCACCCTCAACCACCTGACCACCGGTGATAGGCTGTCCGGAAGCATCAACCTGCGGCAGGCTTGACGATTGCGGCGGTGGGATCGTTTCGGTCGGGCTGGTACCTGCCCCTTCGGCAGATGCAGTTGGTACTGCCGGTCGCACGATCTGCAATACCTGTGCACGTTGAATGATCGTCTTGGTCGTGAAGAAGGTCTGTGTCTCTCCAAATTCAAACTCACGTATAATTTGATCGTTATCATTCACGTTGATTACCTGTCGCGGGCCGGGGCGAACAATCTGACGCTCAACCGAAAACGTAGCCACGACATCAACAAAATCATTTACTCCAATCTGGTCGGCGACACCGGACAGATTATTCACAAAGAGCGGATACGCCTTTACTCGCGGCTGGCCGGGTTCGGGGGTTGGGATACGTTGTGCCAGACCGGGATCACGCAGATCAGCACGCCTGATCGGCTGACCAGCAGGAACCGGATTAATCAATAATTTGCCGACCACATCATTAATCTTACTGAACTCCTGCGCTTCATCAAACTCGGTAATCTGTACTTCAGCGACTTCGAGCACTGTTGGATCATTGAGCAAGGTGTTTGCTTCAAGATCAACACGCGCCTGCACAACAGGAACAAAGGGTACCTGGGTAGGAGGGGGCGGAACCTCAGGCGTTTGGGAGGTAGTGACAGCAGTTTCACTACCACGCAAGATCAAAAAAGCCGCCAATCCACCGATAATGACAATAAGTCCGATCAGTAGAAAGAGTAACGCACCACGCTGCATAGAAGGCAACCTTCCTGTTCAACGAAGCCGGTCGGCTTCGCGCATTGCGCTGCCATTATAGCATACACAAGCAAGCTGTGACAGGAATCTTACACCTTCTTTAACGGGTGCGGTTTAGACAGCCACTCATGTGTATCAGGTCATCGAATAGAGTGTTGTTTTTCGTAGATGCCGCTGTACTTTTACTACCTTTATAGGAGAGGGCTTCTTAGCCCAGAACGATACTTATTCACAATACGGAGCGTCTTACGACAAATAATCGTTTTCTCTATCGAGAAAGCGTGTGATTGTTTGATAACATATTGCCGGTTCTTCGACCATTGGCACATGACCACAGTCAGGAATGAACACTACCTGTACATCGCGCAAGTAACGACTAAGCGCCATCACATTTGCCGGTGGAAAGACCGGATCATTACGTCCACTGATGAGCAAGACTGGCGGCAAGGGGCGCTGTAGTACCCGTTTAAGCTGTGGATGGCCCATAATAGCAGCCGATTCGATAGCTACCAGTGGATCCATCACGACCAGATCGGCGATCCCCTGAGCCAGCAGTGAACTGTCGAGTGGGCGTCGTACCATCGGGCGGGCCAGTAACTCTGGTGTCGGTGGCAGCGTCCACAATACTTTCCGCCAATCGTGAGTGACTTCCCACCATGGCCGCCAACAGAGCAACCACGGTCGCCACCAAGCAGCAGCTACCTGCCACTGAGCACCGGCAATGGTGACCAGGCTTTCTTCATAAAGGTTGGCACTAAAACCGAAACTGATTAAGACGAGACGCTCGACTCGCTCTTGTGCCAATCCGCTGGTTGCCAGAGCGACTGCGGCACCCAGTGAATGACCGGCTAACGCAAACCGGTCAATACCGAGTGCGTCGGCTACTGCTAACACAGTTCTGGCATACGAAGTTAGAGTTATCGGTTCAAGCGGTGCGGGTGAAGCACCACAACCGGGGAGATCGATCGCAATCAGTCGGTAGTCGGGCAAAAATGCCGGTGCGGCCTGCCAGTAACGACTTGAAGCCCCCCAGCCGTGTAAGAAGATCACTGGACGTCCTTGCCCTGAAACTCGGAAAGCAACCGGCCCCAGTGGACTCTCAATTTCCCAAAGCGTAGACAATGTTGTCATGGTAGAACCTCCTCTATTCCGAGATCCACTATAATCCCAAACAGTTACAGTTTGTTGGCAGTCGTATGAGCTGATGTTAAACAGTATGTCACCATCGATGATTAACGAACTGATCAGTGATCTGGCTGAGCTAGAGGCGCCACCTGATACGGTCAATATCTATGCCTGGGATGCTGCTGATGCGTTGCAAACCCTCGGCAATGCCATTCGACGGAACAATCTGGCCCTGGCGCTGACGCTGGCGCTGGAGCGTGGTCCCGATCTGCTATTGGTCGGCGAAGCCCCCGGTTACAACGGTGCACGACGAACCGGCGTTCCTTTCACCAGTGAACAGATTCTGCTGTCCGGCATTGAACCACTACATCAATTTGGGGTTGAACGGGGATTTGCCCTGGCAACCACTGATGGCCGAATTTCACGTGAACCGACTGCGACGATTGTCTATCGCGAGTTAGCAGCGCTAAAGCTATTTGCCGTTGGCTGGAATGCGTTTCCACTTCATCCACATCAACCAGGTCAACCACAGAGCAATCGTACTCCACGCCAGCACGAACTGAGGCTTGGGTTACCCTTCCTAGAGCGCGTGTGCAGTCTCTTTTCTGCCTGCCCGGTTGTGGCGATGGGTCGAATTGCTGATCAGGCCCTCTGCCGTCTCGGTATTCCCCATGCAGTGGTTCGTCATCCAGCCCAAGGTGGTGCACGCCGCTTTGCCGAAGAGTTACGTCAGCTCTTTGCCTGAACCAGGAAGTTGCTAACGGCAGAACATCAGCTATAATGCAGATAATAACGATTAATTCACAATGAAACGATTGCTTATGCACCGAACAGTATGTACCCTGCTGATGATCATCTTGCTTGTAGCGTGTGGGATGCCAGCAGCGCCATCAACCGACTCATCACCCACTCCGATCACGGTCAACACGCCAACGAGTAACCGGCCACCAACGCCTACCCGTGATCCGCGATTGCCGACATTACCACCGCGGATAACCCCTGGCCCAACGGCAACACCATTTCCTCTTGCAGCCGGTTGGTGGGATAGTGCGGTCTGCTATGAAATCTTCGTGCGTTCGTTCTACGACAGTGATGGTGACGGAATCGGTGATATTAACGGGATCATTGCCAAACTGGATTATCTGAACGATGGCGACCCGACTACCACCACCGATCTAGGGATCAATTGTATCTGGTTGATGCCGGTAGCCGAAGCTGCAAGTTACCATGGGTATGACACCATCGACTATTACACAGTTGAACACGACTACGGTACTAATGATGACTTCAAGCGTCTGGTAGCGGAAGCCGAACGACGTGGTATCAAGATTATTATTGATCTGGTGTTGAACCATACCAGCACCCAGCACCCCTGGTTTCAGGAAGCGTTACGCGATCCGAATTCACCCTACCGTGACTGGTATCTCTGGTCGGCCATCGATCCTGGCTATCGCGGCCCGTTTGGCAATAATGTGGTCTGGCATAAATCGCCCGTTCGTGATGAATACTACTACGGCGTTTTCTGGGGTGGCATGCCTGATCTCAACTACCGGAATCCAGCCGTAACTGCGGAAGCATATAAGATTGCACGCTTCTGGGTTGAAGAAATGGGAGTTGCTGGCTTCCGCCTTGACGCCATTAAGCATTTGATCGAATACCATACGCTTCAGGAAGACACTGCTGAAACATTTGAGTGGCTGCGTGCGTTTCGCCGCTTTCTCGAGCGCGAACTGCCGGGCACCTTCACAATTGGTGAAGTCTTCAACGGGAATCCCCGCACCCTGGCGCCGTATTATCCCGATCAACTTGACTACTATTTTGAGTTTGAAGTAGCCAACCAAATCCGCGGTGCGGCCAATACGGGTTTAGCGCGCCTATTCATGCAAGCAGTGCAAGAGGCTTACACCAAACTTCCTTACCAACGCTGGGCACCATTCCTGACCAATCACGACCAGAATCGGGTAATGTCGGTGCTGGGCAACGACTTCGCAAAAGCGAAACTTGCCGCATTGGCACTCTTGACCATGCCGGGTTTACCCTTCATCTACTACGGTGAAGAGATTGGGATGCTGGGAGTGAAACCCGATGAACGTATCCGTACTCCGATGCAATGGACGAAAGAGGAGTTTGGTGGGTTTTCGGCTGGTATTCCCTGGCAGCTTCCACAACGCGACTATCCGGAAAAGAATGTAATGCTACAGGATCAAGACCCAGACTCGCTACTGAACACGTATCGGCAATTAATTCATCTCCACGTTGGTACCCCAGCCCTGGCAACCGGTGATTTCTGGCCACTAACCGTTAAAGGCGCCGGTATTGCTGCCTATATCCGACGAAGCGGTGATGATATAGTAGTAGTGATGATCAACTTTGACAAGACACCTGCCGGGCCATTTTCACTGACGCTGGATAGTAGTGATCTGCCGAATGGAACCTACCAATTGACTGCGCTCTTCGGCACGCCACCAGCACCGGCAGCGCCACTGAGAATTGATAATGGCGTCATTGTTGATTATCAACCATTTACCGAAATCCCGGCTCAAACCGGCTACATCTTCAAACTGGAGCGCTGATGATACGGAGAGTAACTGCCACTCGTTACGTTACACCTTTACGCGAGGGAGGGTCGTTGCCAGCAATTGTTGAAGCCGACGATGATGGGCTGTACGTGGTAAAATTTCGCGGCGCCGGACAGGGGCCAAAAGTATTAGTAGCTGAACTGATTTGTGGTGAACTGGCCCGTGCGCTTGGCTTACCGATCCCTGAACTGGTATTTATCGATATCGATCCGGCATTAGGCCGCAACGAACCCGACCGTGAGATACAAGACCTGCTTTCCGCTAGTGCTGGCTTGAATCTGGCGGTCGATTTCTTACCCGGTGCGTTAGCGTTCGATCCAGTCGCAACCCGCACCCTCGACAGGAGACTTGCGTCACTCATTGTCTGGTTTGATGCGTTTATCACGAATGTTGATCGTACACCGCGCAATACAAATCTGCTCTGGTGGCATCGGCAGCTTTTTCTCATCGATCACGGTGCGTCGTTGTACATGCATTACACATGGCAAGATTATCAACAGCGTGCCCGTAACCCCTTCAGCCAGATTCGGGATCATGTCTTGTTACCCATCGCTACCGAGCTGGAAACCGCCGACCGCGAACTGACAAGCCGGATCACGCCAGAGCTACTCTGGAACATTGTGGCGAATGTCCCTGAGGAATGGCTGGTCGATCACCGCTTCCCTTCCGTCGAAGCTCATCGAGCGGCCTATGTAGAATATCTCGGTCTGCGGCTGACTGCACCACGTGCATTTGTACAGGAGGCTATCGATGCCCGCGAGCGCCTTTGAATATGCGTTGTTGCGTCTGGTACCACGGGTCGAACGAGGTGAACGGATCAACATTGGTGTGGTGCTGCTCTGCCGACAACAACGGTTTCTAGGTATTCGTATTCACCTCGATGAGGCACGCATTGCCGCACTCTGGCCTGATCTCGATCTGGTACCGGTGCGTGAGCAATTACATGCGTTTGAGGTCGTCTGCACTGGTGGCGCCAAGGCCGGGCCGATTGGCGAACTTCCGCTCTACGAACGATTCCGCTGGCTCACAGCGACACGCAGTACCATGATCCAGCCTTCAGCAGTTCATTGTGGACTATGCGAGTCACCGCAGAAGATGCTCGATCACATCTTTCGGCAAATGGTCTTATGGCCGGGGCAGCTCGTGGTTGGCGCAACCAACAGCAGGTTATAACTCAACCCGCACTCGTTCTACCATCGCCTGAAGCGCAAAGCGAGCCTTGCCCAAATTAGCAATTTCACTTAACACGCCGAGTACGCCATAGTAACCGGGAATGATCTGCGTTGCCAGCATAAGCATGGCATCGGTTTCCAGCACCAGATCACGAACATAACCGGCGCCGATCCGATTAGCGGCTGCCGCGGCACGTGAGGTTAGATCGGCCAATTCCAGTTCAGCGAGTTCAACATCAACATCGAGTTCTGCGGCATTCGGATGATAAGCCATTGCCACGCTCAACCCATCGGTGCCGACAATACCGGCAAACTGTGCCCCTTTCACGCTGGCAATGGCTTCGTTGAGAATGGTATTCACATTCATACCTATCTGAATGAGAAATAGCTCGGCTCCCCCTACAACTCACGCCGTCCTTCAAATGCCGAACCGAGAGTCTCCGGGTCAGCCCATTCGAGATCACCCCCGGTTGGTAATCCGCGCGCCAGGCGCGTTACCCGCACACCCAGCGGCGCCAAATCACGGAGCAGCAGAAAAGCAGTTGCTTCACCCTCAGTATTGGGATTCGTAGCGAGGATCACTTCCTGTATCGGTTCACTCCGAATACGAGTTAACAACTCATCGATCTTGAGATCCTCACGGTATATTCCTTCAAGCGGAGCAATGTGGCCGTGGAGCACGTGATACAACCCACGGTACGCACCGGTGCGCTCGATGGCCAGGACATCGAGCGGTTCTTCAACGACACAAACTTTCGTCTGATCACGTGATGGATCGAGACAAATTGGGCACAACTCACCCACCGTAATGTTGAAACAGCGCCGACAGTAGCCGACCTGTTCTTTCACGTCGAGGATGGCCTGCGCGAGAGCCTGAGCCTGCTTTGGTTCGGCACGCAAGAGAAAGAAGGTAAGACGCGAGGCAGTTTTTGGGCCAATGCCGGGTAGCTTGGCAAACTCCTCGATCAGGCGCGCCACCGGTGGGGCTATCAATTGTTCAGGACGCGCAGTCATACCATAGGCTCCCACGCGAATAAAACTGATGCCAGGGGTTATTCCCCGACATCACTGTATTCCGCACCGAATACCACATTGGCCTAGAATAGCCCCTTGAGACCACCAGTTAGTGGCTGCATTCGCTCTTCGGCCAGTTGCTGAGCTTTCCGTGAGGCATCATTGATCGCAACGAGCAAGAGGTCTTGCAACATATCAACATCGTTGGGGTCAACAACTTCAGGTGAGATAGTGATCGATTGCACTTCACGGTGACCGTTCATTTTGACCGTCACTGCACCGCCACCAGCAGTTCCTTCAACAATCGTGGCCGCCAATTCTTCCTGTACCTTTTGCATCTGGCGCTGCATTTGTTGGGCCATTTGCATCAGTTGCCGCTGATTCATAAACTCACTCCTTTGTCGTACACTTCCCCCACGCCAGACAGCCCCTATCCGTCTTCCGTACTAAATAGTACCTGTTGTGTATGTAGCGTACCACACTCCTCAATGACTGTACAGCAATATTCTAACCGAAGTTGTTATCCAATGCAGCAGCGCTCAGCCAACAGTGAGGACGTCTCGGAGCGAAGAGAGCGTGAGAGATAGGGATGGCATGACATATCAAACATACCAGAAATGTTGAAAAACCCTCTCACCTCTACTCCCTTCCTCGGCCATTTTGGGCGAGGAAGGGAGGAATAGCAGTGGGCAACTGTCGGTATAAGGAATATTCAGGCCTATGCTAATCATTCGTGAACAGATTGCCAAAATTAATCCCCCCTCCACCACTTGAACCACTTGTAGACGGCATATACTGGGCCAGTTTCTTGGCAAGATTCATTGCTGGCATCGTCTGGAGCCAAACCCGCCCCGGCCCACGGAGAGTAGTCAGGAACAGGCCCTCGCCGCCAAAGAGGATGTTCTTGAAACCACGGACTATCTCTACATCAAAGTTGACCGTTGGTTCGTACATTGCCACATGGCCGGTATCGACCTTCAGCATCTGGTTAGCTTCGAGCGTGTACTCAACAATCTCACCGTCAAGTTCAACAAATGCGAGGCCTGGGCCGGTAATCTTTTGCATGATAAACCCTTCCCCACCGAATAACCCGGCGCCGAGTTTGCGGCGGAAGTGAATATCAAGCGATACACTACGTTCGGCGCACATAAAGGCATCTTTCTGGCAAATCATCGTCTGACCAGGCCCCAGGTTGAGCGGGACAATTTTCCCCGGGAATTCGGCTGAGAAGCCGATGATCCCCGGTCCACCTTGTGGAGTGAAGTTGACCATAAAGATCGACTCACCGGAGAACATGCGCTTGAAAGCGCCTCCCAGACCACCCTCCATGTTGGTTTGCATCTGCACATTGGCACTCATCCAGCTCATTCCACCACGTTCAGAAAAGACCGTCTGTCCAGCGGGGACTTCGAGGACCACTGCCTGCATCGTCGTCCCAATAATTTTGTAGCGTAAGCCACTTGCCCCAACGCCGGTGCCAACAATCGGTGGATCCGGTAGGTCGATCCGCTCGCCAGGGCGGTTATCATAGACATCAGCCATACTGGCAGATGTACCAGAAGGCGGCACCAGTGGCGGTGGCGTCGGTGTTGATGACGCCGGCATTAACCGTGCGCCGCAGTTGGTACAAAAACGAGTGTTAGGGGCTACCGGAGCGCCACACTGTGGACAATTCATCAGAAACCTCCTTCTTGACGGGCTAGCACATCCCTGCACCATTCTGTACGTATCGCGTATGGGCAAAGTTGCATTGGGTCAGCTCTTACTCAATGTCTGCAAAAACTCTGCGTTCGATTTTGTTTTCGCCATCCGAGTCAGCATCAGCTCCGTGCCCTCATTTTCACCAAGCATACTCACCATGCGGCGTAACGTCCACACCTGGCGTAACGTTTCAGGGCTGAGCAAGAGGTCCTCACGTCGTGTCCCAGAACGCTGAATATCGATAGCGGGGAAAATGCGCTTTTCGGCCAGTTTCCGATCAAGGTGCAGCTCCATATTCCCGGTGCCCTTGAATTCCTCGTAGATCACATCGTCCATCCGCGATCCTGTATCAATAAGACAGGTGGCGATAATCGTTAACGATCCACCGTTTTCGATGTTCCGGGCAGCACCGAAGAATCGCTTCGGCGGATACAGCGCAATCGGATCAATACCACCAGACAGAGTACGACCACTCGGCGGCATCGCGACGTTGTAGGCGCGCGCCAGACGTGTGATCGAGTCCATCAAGATCACCACATCATGCCCAATTTCCACCAGCCGCTTTGCACGTTCAAGCGTCATTTCGGCAACTTTTGTGTGGTTCTCGACCGGCTCATCAAACGTCGAAGAGATCACCTCACCGCGTACCGAACGCCGCATATCGGTCACCTCTTCTGGCCGTTCACCGATGAGCAAAACCATGAGCGTAATATCGGGGTAATTGGTTGTAATACCGTTAGCAATCGCCTTGAGCAGCATCGTCTTCCCTGCCTTGGGTGGCGAGACGATGAGACCACGTTGCCCACGTCCGATAGGAGCAATCAGGTCAACCAGGCGTGTGTGCAAGAGGTTTGGCTCGGTTTCTAACTTAATCTGTTCGTTAGGAAAGATTGGTGTAAGCTGATCGAAGAATGGACGTTTACGGGCAGTTTCCGGATCTTGTTCATTAATTTTCTCGACGCGCAGGAGCGAATAGTAGCGTTCATTCTCTTTTGGCGGACGAATCTGCCCCCAAATCCGGTCGCCGCTGCGGAGAGCGAAGCGTCGAATTTGAGATTGCGAGACGTACACATCCTCAGGACTGGGAAGCATCCGGTTGCCGCGCAGAAAGCCAAAACCCTCCGGCATAATATCCAGGATACCGTCGCTATAAATCGTGCCAAACTCGATAGCACCGCGCTCGACAATGGTACTATCGACGGCATTACTCTCGACAACAGGAGGAGGATCGACAACCGCAACCGTTGGTGCGGTGTTCATCATCTGCTTCGCATTCTGAGCTTCGATGAGTTTGTCGATCAACTCACGTTTTTTCAGCGAGCTAATCCCTGAAATGTCAAGTTTACGCGCCATTTCGCGCAGATCCGCGAGCGTCTTCGTTTCAAGTTCAGCAACCGTCATCACGACACATTCTCCTTGGAAACATTCAGAAACAGATAAACGTATCGAAAGTGAAGAGTACCTCAACCTAATCTGTCAGATGGTGAGATTGCAGATGAAAGAATGACAGCATGGCAAAGCAGACTTTGTTCTTGATGATGAGACCTGTAATTTGTACTCGAATTCGTAGATGTATACCTGATAGTGCCGGAACGGCAATGTAACACTGGGGAAATCACTGTAGCGCCATCAGCGCTGTCATCTCAGGACGAGACACATATGTTGCGTTTGGGATTTAGCGATAGTATAACACAAATGTCAAGATCAAGGCAACTGTCGATGGAAGGAGGATGTTTTCAACGTTTTCACCCGAGCCGAGAGAAGTTCGGTGAACAGCGAGGTGAGAGACCCAGACGCTCATTGGTGCACCGAAGCAGATCGTCTCTGCATTGGGAAGGCCTGGTTCTAATTGCACACCACACAGGTGGGGGCGGGTTTGAAACCCGCCCCCACTATGGGCTGGAAGCCCGCGCACCCAGGGCACCTCGGTAGTACAAACCGATCCGCACACAGCCAGTGCAGCTCACCTGCGGGCTGGAAGCCCGCACGCCCAGGGTACCTCGGTAGTACAAACCGATCCGTGCGCAGCCAGTGCAGCTCACCTGCGGGCTGGAAGCCCGCACGCCCAGGGCATCAGTAGCACCATGGTGGGGGCGGGTGTCAAACCCGCCCCCACTATGGGCTGGAAGCCCGCGCGCCCAGGGTACCTCGGTGG
>NZ_JPIM01000016.1 GCF_000735195.1 Chloroflexus sp. MS-G | reverse complement strand
TTTTGGCGCGGTGTTGACCAGTCTATCGCTGATGCACCTCGACACGCAGCGATTACCTGCTGCCCGCCACGGCAATACCGTGCGCGCGGGGCTACACTACATTATCCATGAACCCAATGTTCGCGCCCTCTTACTGCGCGCCGGTGCAGTAAGTTTTTTCTATTTCGTCCATATTCCGCTCTTACCGGTCTTTGCACGCGATGTTTTGCACATCGGTGCTGCCGGTTTGGGCTGGTTATCGGCCTCTAGTGGATGTGGTTCACTGTGTGCCGCACTTATCCTTGCCCAGCTCGGCGATCATGCACCACGCGGGAAACTTTTAACCGTTGCAGCCCTACTGTACGCCCCTCTCCTGATCAGTTTTACTCAAACCCGAATTGTACCGCTGGCCCTCCTGCTGATTGGACTGTGCGGTTGGGCAGGTGTTACCACGATGGCGCTCACCAATACCCTGATTCAATTGATCGTGCCCGACGATCTGCGCGGACGGGTAATGAGTGTATTTACCCTGTCACTGATGGGGATGAGTCCGTTGGGTGGGATGCTGGTCGGCAGTGTTGCTGAGCTGGTCGGTAATGTGCCGATGGTCGTCGCCGGTAGTGCCTTCATCGGATGGCTCTTGGTGTTGAGTGTAGAATGGCACGCGCCACAATTACGTCAATTGTAACCGCACCTGCGCAGGCTATGGTTGCCGTTCAATGATTTCAGCAAATCGTTCAAGCGGTTGCAAGCCGATCAGCCGAATCTCGCCTATCTCGAAGACCGGTTGCACGCGAATCCCACGCTGTCGTTGTTCGGCATCCAGTCTTTCGGCTAACTGTCGGGTAGCCCCCTCTGCCATACAGGTATCAAACGTTGTCACAGCAAGGCCTAATTCAGCCGCATACCTGCTCATCAGGTTCGGTAGATCAGCGTCGCGCGTCGTCGCTACCTCACTTTGCCGTTCAAAGAGTAATTCGTGCATCGGCCAGAAAGCATCTTGTTCCCCGGCACAAAACGCCGCCGCAGTGGTCACAAGTGAAGCAGTGCCGTGGTTGAGCACCGGACGGAAGATGTATAAAACTTTCCCCGTAACAACGTAACGCTCGATCAATATCGGTTCGACCGTCAACACGTGACGGCGACACGCCGTTCAGAGAAAGTCTGAATAATCGATCAGGGTGAGCGGCGCTGCCGGATCGCCGAGGGTGAATGCACCATTCGCATCACGGCCAACCAGTGCTCCCCGATAGGTTACGGCTAGCATTGGTGTTGGAGTTGCGGCTACTGCAACGGGAGATGGTGGCGTGATCGTTGGGTCTATCGTACTGGTTGGTTCAACAATGATCGCTGGTGACGTAGAAGGAGTTGCAGTGGGTAACGACGACGGCGATTCGGTCGTCGGTACTGATGAAGTGCAGGCCACCAGAATTAGCAGGATAAATAACCAAAAGAATGAACGTATCAAACAAACCTCCTCATCTAGGTGTGCGGGCCTCTGGCCCGCGTTGTACGATCTGCGAGTGGAACCTATCGTTTCCCCAGGCCCCCCGCAAACACGCTAGCCGGGTGCGCGGGCCGCCGACCCGCGTGGTACGAGCATCACGCGCCATTGCACCGTAACGCACGCTGCGCTGGGTGCGCGGGCCGCCAGCCCGCGTAGTACAAGCATCACGCGCCATTGCACCGTAACGCACGCTGCGCTGGGTGCGCGGGCCTCCGGCCCGCGTAGTACAAGTCGCGGCTGGAACCGATCACTTCCCCAGGTCCCCTACTCACCTCTATCACCTATCCCCCCATCCTACGGCGCCGGTACGCAGGATGGTCGGTCCGTCAACCATGGGGCAAAAGTGATATTACTGCCCACGGCATCGCCAGTCCCCTGCGGATTAACATCAGGTTCATACGGACCAGAAGCGTGCCCCCACCAGTTATTGCGCATATCAAGTGCAATCTCACTAGCAGCCCCGCGACCGATCCCATACGTAAGGTACGTTGGTCGAATCACTGGCGTGTGGCCTTCAAACAGATTTTGCTCGATCCGCAATGGCATCAGGAATCCACCTTCGGGCCTGACCTGTACGGTTTCACTGCGCAGACTTAACCCCAAATCACCCCCGATCAGGGCATTGCAGATCAAGGTACCCTGTAACATACCGTTCGTCGTGAGCTGTACATTTACACTACCATCGCGGAAGAGGTTCCCTTCTATTGTGAGATTAAGGGTTTCGCGTGCATTCTGATTCGCGATCCGCACCATCGGCGCACCAGCACTGAGACGATTACCGCCAATTCGGTTCCCGACGAGCGTTACGCTGTTGCCACGGCTGTACGCCGCCTCAAATGCAGCTCCAAAGGGTACATCATTACCGGCAATTTCGCTCTGCACTAGTTCGAGTCGCGAATCGACCACCAGGACTCCACCACCGTTATCGGTAATCCTGCTAAAACGCACTACCAGCCCGCCTTCTTCACTCACCAGTACGGTTCCACCCAGGCCACCACCACGAATGTCGGTATGCTCAAGCGCAATAAAACCGCCAGGACGGCCATAGATACCACTCCAGCGGGCGCCGGTAGCACCAATAAAACGCACCGGACGGCCAGGTTGGCCGAGAGCAATCAACCGACCACCATCAACATAAATCGAGACTCCCGGCGCCAGACGTACCTCTACGCCTGGTTCAATGATCAACTCGCTGCCGGGCGGCAGTTGTACATCTCGGTTGAGCACGATTGGCCCCTGATCACTCGTCCAGCGCGTGCTGCCACGTAATACCAGCGCCGGTACCGGTGTTGGCAGGGGTGTCGAAGTCGGCAACGGAGTCGCGGTTGGCGGCGGCGGATTGGTTGGGCTGTCATCAATGATGAGATCGGCGCTCGTTGGGGTGGGGGGCGGTGGGAGTGTTGGCGGTGGTGGCGCAGTTGGCAGTGGCGGGATCGTTGGTGGAGGCAGAGTTGCAGTCGGAATAATCGTTGGCGGTGTCGGTGGCGTGCCTTCCGGAACCGGATACGCCGGGACAGCGGTTTCGGTCTGCGTAGCCTCGGCCCGCACAGTTGCAGCCAGCGCAGTCGTTTCCAGCACGACACTGGTCTGGGTTAGAGCCAGGTCTACTGTTGGCGTCGTTGCCACCGGGTAGGCGGGAGGTGTTGGCACCACGCCTCCGGCCGGCGTTGTTGCTTCGGGATATGCAGCGCCCTGCGTCGGTGGACGAGCTAACGGAGAACCCGTCGGTGGCGGCACATTTACGTTGCTGCCAGGCGAAAAGAAAAAGGTGAGAGCAACTCCTAAGCCGAGCAATGTAAGTGCACCGATCAACAACCACGTATCACGGCTCAGACGGGGATTTGGCGCTGATGGTTCAGTCTCGGACACGAATCAGCCTCCGCTCTCATTCAAATGCCTTTCGTGTATCTTATCACATGACGCACGATGACGCTCAACCATACGCCGATCAGCCCTCAAACAATCAACCATGCTAGCTCTGTCAACATCTCAATTGAGGTTAATCCACCGTGCAAACCACGATACTCGAATGACCGACCAGGGGGATATTCCCAAATAATCGCTTCACCGGGCGCAGGTAGAATGACCAGCTCACCCAACCGTGACGCTAGCCGCTCGCCAGGCTTTGGCCCAAAATAGCCGGCTGCCATCAACTCAGCGCCGGTCACAACCGTTGCACGTTCACCGAGCAGGCGCTGCAAGTTTATCTGAACCTCACCAACAACTGCTGGTTGTACATGGAGCACCGTCACCCGCGGCGAACCGGAAGGAGGTAAAGGCCGCCGATCTCCCCCCTGACGGAGAAAACGCTCTAAGTCAGGCCATAGACGGTTAAGCACAATTACTTGCAGCGGATCAACCGCAACCTGCCCATGATCAGCAGTGACGAACAGCACTGCCGGTTGTGGAGCTGACTTTAACACCGGCAAAAGATGCTGCTCAAGCTGATCAAGAGTGGTCACAATTTCGGCATTAACCTGGGCAGATTCAGGACCGTACCGGTGCATCGCAACATCAACAGCATCGATGTATACGTGATAGAAGGTTGGATTCACCTGACGCTCAAACAACGTGTGCAAACGTCCCGCTGCATCAGCAATATGCTGAAACGGTACAACTAACGCACCACGGCACAAGGTACGGGTATACACCGAATGGGCAAGCGTCGTTGGCAACAGCACAACACTATCAACTGCTGCCGTTTTTAACTGGCGGTAGAAGCTCGCCGCAGGGTAGACTTCGCTCGGATCGACACCATACGCAACCAGACCATCGGCCTGGCGCTCGAAGTAGGGCGAGAAGAGTAACGAACCAATGACCGCCTGAAGATGAGGGTCAAAGATATGCCATTCATAAATCCCGCTCTGATCGGCTGCCAGACCGGTATGCAGCAAGGTCACGTGCACCGCAGTGGAAGAAGGAAATGCAGTTGTCAATTGGCAAATCTGCCCCTCAGTAAGGAAGCGGCGCAAAAAGGGGAGTCGTTCGAGATAGCGATGAAAGAAATACCAGCCAAGCGAATCGATCATCAGCAGCACCACCGTCGCCGGTCGTGATGGGAGCGCGTGAGCAATAGGTAGTGGTGGCAGGTCGGCAGCAGCTCCGGTCAGCAGATACGCCATAGTCGATGGAATCTGGGCAAATCCATACGAATTGTACAACGGAACAACCCGATCAGAACCCTGAAATGCAGCGGCTATCGCAGCAGTTGACTCTTCGAGCAGCATAGGAAACTCCTGATAGAAGACGGGTACATAGATACTGTAGCACAACAGAAAGAGAAGTGAGAGCGTCTGAAAAAATCCGCACGCTTATGAACAGATGGAAGGCTGTCGGATTACGTTCGATACGGTTCACTTACAGAGCAGCACCAACAGCCATTACCTCGCTGCCGATGACTCCGCACCCACGCAGTCGTCCAGATACACGAGCTGCCCGCCTTCTTGGTATGGTGAGCAAGGGGAAGACATTGGCTCGCGGATGAGCACATCATCGGGGACGGGTTTGAAACCCGCCCCTACCGTGCGTTGCCGGATACTATCGGCCTCCCCACAAAGAGTGTGGCCGCAGACCACGGTTGGAACAGAAAGCTGCCACTGCTACGCACGTTGCGGTGCGCGTTTCGCGTTCCCTCTCATCTCTTCGCACCTCTGATCGAGAGCTATAGGTTCCCTGGGTGCGCGGGCCGCTGGCCCGCGTCGGCCAGGAATGCTGGAGACGGACATTTCAGCGGGAGGGTTGAGAACCCGCCCCGACAAGGAAGGGACAGACGTTATCGGCGAGACAAACAGTGGTGGGCAGCGCAAAGTCAGAACGGAAAGCCGTGCGCCTCTACACGCACTACGGGATATGGAGAGAAACCCGCATCTTCTTCACGCTGCTACGCACGTTTCGCGTTCCCTCTCATCTCTTCGCACCTCTGCTCGGGAGGGTGAAAACGTTGAAAAGCTCTATCTGGTACAGACGTATCTGGAACACAGATAGCGAATGTGATATAATAGAAAAAAACGTTCTACCAATCTACATCATCTTTTGACGCGGGTATGCTCGCCTCTAAACAAAGGTATCTATCACATGAACGGCATGCTGTACCGCCGCAAAATTCTTTTAGCGTTCATCGACATCTTTGGTGGCACAATCGACAAGCTGTATCTGCAAAAAATGCTTTTCTTGCTTGGTCAGTATCAGGAAAAACCGGTCTACGAATTTATTCCCTACCACTACGGCAGCTATTCATTCACCGTACAGTGGGACATTCATGCGTTGTGTGACAGAGCGTTGTTACAGGAAGATGAGTATACGATCACCCTTGTGGAAAAACAGGATTACCTGCAAGGTCTTCATCCTCGTGATGCTCGGATGATTCAGACACTCTGGTCGAAATACCGAAAGAAATCGAGAAATGAGTTGCTGCGAGAGTTGTACGAGCAGTATCCATACTATGCCACTCGTAGCAAACTACTCAACGAAGTTTTGGGAAAGGAAGCTCAACAACGAGTAGAACAGTGCAGGCATGTGGAACAGCGTACCGTATTATTTACCGTTGGCTATGAAGGGCGCTCGCTTGAGCATTATCTCAATATCTTGATCAGAAATGGTATCAACCTGTTGGTAGATGTTCGGAACAATCCAGTGAGCATGAAACCGGGATTTAGTAAGCGTCAGTTAGAACGAATATGCAGAAATCTTGACATTGAGTACCGCCACTTTCCAGAAGTAGGTATTGTCGCTGAATTACGGAAAGGCCTACAGGCGCAAGATGATTACGACGAGCTGTTCGTTGCATATCGACGCACGATATTGCCGACCACACTCCCAACTCAGCGCGAAATCTTGAACCTGCTCCAGCAATACAGGCGGATTGCCCTTACATGCTTTGAAGCTGAGAGCCAACGCTGTCACCGTCGTCATCTGGCCGAGGCTATCAGCAAGTTACCAGGTTTTACTTACGATGTAATACACCTCTGAGGTTATCGTCATGCGAACGAAGGTGCTGATCACCGTTAAGACGTATCCCACCATCTCGGTCAAATACGATGAACTGGTCCGTACAGCCGGATTTCGTGAGGATGGTTCATGGGTAAGGATTTATCCAATTCCTTTTCGTAAAAAAACCTACGACGAACGGTACAAAAAGTATGACTGGATCACCATTGATTTGGAAAGAAACGAACGAGATTTTCGTCCAGAGAGCTATCGACCAGTACCCGGATCAAAAATAGAAGTTGTCGGCCATATCGATACGAAGCGTTTTTGGGAGGAGCGTAAGCGTATCTGTCTGAAAAAGGTCTACGACAACCTTGCTGAGCTGATTGCAGAGGCAAAGAATCCGCAGATTCGTACATCACTGGCTACTTTCAAACCTACAGAGATCCTTGATTTCTATGCCGAACCAACTGACAGAGAGTGGGATATGAAAAAAGTTGCGCAAATTCAGGCAAGCAGACAACAATTAAGACTATTCTCTGATGAAGAAGAAGACTTGGAGAAAGAATTTGAGATAGTACGGAAGCTTCCCTACACTTTCAAATATCGATTTAGAGATAGTGACGGAAAAGAAAGCAATTTGATGATAGAAGATTGGGAGACGGGACAACTTTTCTGGAATTGTCTGCTGAGACATGAAGGAGACGAACGAAAGGCGATTGAAGATGTTCGTCGAAAGTATTTCGATGATTTTGCTAAGACAAAAGACCTATACTTCTTCTTAGGGACGACGCTACAATATCATCAAAGGGCACCCAACCCATTTATCATCATCGGTACATTTCACCCGCCGAAGGATGAACAGTTGAGAATGTTCTGATAGGTTTAGTCACACCGCCAGCCATAATCATCGCTACGGCGCCGGTACTGCAATCGTGATCAGACGATGCGTAAGTTCAACCGTTCCATCAACGATGACCCGGTCGCCAATACACGATACAAGAGTCAATCGCTCATCACCCGTGGGCAGAATGTATTGCACTTGATCGGGAGTCACGCGCTCTTTGCGAGCCACGACGTAGCGAAACGTTGTCCCATCAGCACTGTAGAGGAATATCTCACTCCCAACAGTCAGGCGATCAATGTTGGCAAAGGGAGCTGGAATCTGAGGAGCTTTGCGAAAGCGCAGCACATGCCCCCACAACACGATATTCTCACCCTGCCCCGGCTTGGCGCTGTAGATGTACCAGCCGACGTCGTGATCGGGAACAACCGGCACATTGTTCGCATCAAGCCCTACCGGTATCAGGGTTCGGTCGAGTTTTATTTCTGGAATAACCAGCCGAACAGGTGTACGGTCGCCTACCGGTGATGGGGTTGCCAGAGGTGTTGCAGTTGCCGACAGCACGGGTGTGGAAGTAGGTGGTGCCGTCGGTGTAACCAAAGGTGTTGGGGTGCTTGTTGGTGGTGACACCGGTGTTGGCGATGGGGTAAACGTAGGCGTAATCGGTGTTGGCGTGATGATCGTGGCGGTTGGAGTATACGCTTTTGGCGAGAAGATCATTGGTGATGGTCTGGTAAGATCGGCGCCTGCGGTCGTTTCGCTACACGCACTCAAGATTAGGCAGCCGGTTAGCACTATCAGTAGCATTCGCATTGTGTTGACCTCGGTACTGTCAGGATACCCCTCTTTAGCCTACCACAAGTTTCCTTCCCGATAGCCCGGGCTGATCGGTTATACTGAGAACAGTGATCGGAAAAGGGCGCAATAGTTGACCTTTTCCCTACAGCGAGAGTCAGGAAAGGCTGCAAGCTATTGCAAAAAAGTTGTTTACCAACACGACTAGATGACACTAGTTAGATTTTCGCGTGATACTACATACTCCATTGGACAAGAACCATGTCAGTTAGGAATGAGAGAAATATGCGCACATTGACGGTATATCATCTTGGTCGTATCGCATATACTGCGGCATGGGATATTCAGCGCCAATTAGCCCACAAGCGTTCGCGCGGTCAGATTGGTGATGCGCTGCTGGTGCTTGAACATCCACCGACAATTACCCTAGGCAACAAGGCACGTCCTGAGCATGTGCTTGCCTCACCTGCCGAGTTAGCCGCACGCGGTGTGGTGGTCGTTCAGAGTGATCGAGGTGGGGAAGTGACCTATCATGCGCCGGGACAACTGGTTGCTTACCCGATCTTCAAACTCTCGCAGCACGGCAGTGATGTTGGCCGCTATGTGCGTGGGTTGGAAGAGAGTGTGATTCGGGTGTTAGCCGACTACGGTCTGATTGGCGAGCGTATCGCGGGCTTAACCGGGGTTTGGGTGCGAAACGGTGCGGCGAAAATCTGTGCCATTGGTGTGAAGCTTAGTGCAAGTGGCGTGACGACCCATGGCCTGGCGCTCAACATTGATCCAGACCTCAGTGGCTTTGAGTTGATCGTTCCCTGTGGGA
This sequence comes from Chloroflexus sp. MS-G, assembly GCF_000735195.1. Taxonomy (GTDB): domain Bacteria; phylum Chloroflexota; class Chloroflexia; order Chloroflexales; family Chloroflexaceae; genus Chloroflexus. The sequence goes on along the minus strand of NZ_JPIM01000016.1, from coordinate 45,302 downwards.
TCATGGATCGCGGTGTAACGTCACTGGCTAACGAACTCGGTATCGTACCATCCTTTGCCGAGGTTACTGAACGACTTATTGCAAGGATGTGCGAGGTGTTTGAACTGGTGCCACGTGAAGAGGTGTTGTTAATGGCATAGCTTGTTTTTCGAGGGTTGACATTTTATATCGAATATCTACTTTTATCTTATCTTTTTAGAGTTTGTATTTACTTCTATTTAGTGAAGACAAAAAATCTCTTTCTTCTCACCGGATTTTGCATTCTCGAATAATGACACCTTTCTTACCATTCATGATACAATAGCAACACACTGGCAATAAAAGATTTGTGCACAACAAACCTTTTCAGCCCAGAGCACTGGCATGTAGTTTCACTATTTGTATCGATTCGGAGGTATGTATGTCGAAAGATACGGTACAGGAGATAGTGGATGAACTTGGATTTGGAGTTATCCCGAATATCTTTGCCCATGCTCAAAGCACCGATATACAGACAGCACTCTGGAAAGCCTTCCGTCATGTGGTGCTGCGTGGAGTGTTGCCGCGTACAGTGAAAGAGATGATGGGGGTAATCATTTCACAGTCTCGTGGATCACGATACGCTGCCGAAATTCATCTGCATGCTTTGATGGTTCAGGGGTTGGAAGCGAGTTTGCTCGATTCGTTACGTCGTGGCGAAATCTTACCGACACTACCCACTCGTGTTCAGGCATTACTCCGTTTTGCTCAGGCTGCAACTGCTTCACCTGATACACATCTTCTGGAGGAACTGCGTGAGTCAGGTCTGAGCGATATTGAAGTGCAAGAGGCAGTCGCAGTCGTAGGGGTATTTGCGTTCATTAATACCTGGACGGATTTGCTGAACATTCCGGTCGATAAGGTATGAGTCTTGAGACGCTGTTAGTACGGTTGCTGCTCTTACACGAAACAGCAACCGGTTATACGAATCTGCCGGTTTCTGGTGTCCTCGACCACGCTCAACGCTATGTAGGCTGGATATTCGAGCTTGGGAAGCTCAGGGTGCTTGATCCTGACTCTGCCCAGGGACTTCCCAGCCGTGGTCGGATTGCCGGGGGATATGGCGCTTACTTTTTCGGCCCTCCTTATCCAATGTATCTTCTCCTTGAAATACCCAATATCGATGATCCAACAGAACTGCGACTAGCAGCTCTCTTCTGTGATTATTTACTTTCGGCTCTGTATGCCGCAGGATATCGCGAAGAACTTGAGCGACAGGCACGATACGATTGGCTAACCGGTTTAGGGAATCGACGTGCGCTTGAGCGGCGATTGGCGGATAGTCTTCCGACAGGATGGGGATTAGCATTCCTTGATCTCGATGATTTGAAAAAGGTGAATGATAGCCAGGGGCATCAGGCCGGAGATCAATTGTTGCAACGTTTTGCTGAAGCCCTGCGGCAGGCAGGGTTTGAAGCTTTTCGCTTAGGCGGCGATGAATTTGCCGTCCTCCTATCCAGACAGCAAGTAGAAAAGTTGTACCAAGTGGTGGGTTGCTTTCAAGTCAGCTATGGATTTGCCTGGGCTGAAGAAGGTTCGGGTGTAGTGTTACTGGCACTAGCCGATCAGCGAATGTACGAACAGAAGCATCGTAAAAAGACCGGTCGCTCAGTTTAGCATGATCTGCGGTACAATATGAATGCCAATTGAATTGTTATCTGATCGTGTGACCTAATCGACGATCACTGGAAGGCGAGAACGCCAATGGCAGAACTTATCCCACTTAGTGATGTAGGTGTGACGCAATCTACACCGACTGCAACCAACCGACCACGTCGCCCTGAATGGTTGAAAGCGCGGGCGCCGGGTGGTGTCAACTATCACGATGTGTTGCGCCTGATGCGCGAAAAGAATTTGCACACCGTTTGTGAAGAAGCCCGTTGTCCAAATATTGGCGAATGCTGGAATCATCGCACTGCGACATTCCTTTTGCTTGGCGATATTTGTACCCGTGGTTGCCGGTACTGTGCCATCGGTAAAGGGAAACCGAAGCCAATTGATGAACAAGAACCTGAACGAGTGGCCGAATCGGTTGCCCATCTGAAGCTGAAATTTGCCGTGCTGACCTCGGTAAATCGTGATGATGTACCCGATGGTGGTGCGCATATCTTTGCTCGCACTATTGAACTGATCCGACAGAAAGTTCCCGATTGCAAGGTCGAAGTGCTCATTCCCGATTTTGACGGCAATTGGGACGCGCTGGCAACAGTTTTAGCAGCCGAGCCGGATGTGCTTAACCATAACATCGAGACGGTGCCACGTCTGTTTCGACGGTTCCGACCGCGGGCAAAGTTCGAGCAGAGTATCGAGTTGTTGGCCCGTGCCAGGGCAGCTCGTCCTCATCTGGTGACCAAGAGTGGTATGATGGTGGGCGCTGGTGAGACAAATGAGGAAGTCTTTGAGGTGATTGATCGCCTGCGTGCGGTTGATGTGAATGTGCTGACGATAGGCCAATATCTGGCGCCTGATGCAAGCTACTGGCCAGTCCATCGCTACGTCACGCCTGATGAATTTGCCGAGTTTCGTCGTTACGCTCTGGCACGAGGCTTTACCCACGTTGAGAGTGGCCCATTGGTACGATCAAGCTACAATGCGCACCTTCATGTTGGTGCAGCTCAACACTAAGCGTTTCCAAGAGCGCAGGGTTCATCGGTAATCTGCGCCCTTGCCTATCATTTCAATGCGGTCGTATGATCGGACGATGCAGCGATTGGGGTGTCGCTGCTCCAGAAAAGAAAGGGTTATACGGTGAGCGAACAGGTATACGATCTGGTAATCCTTGGCTCAGGACCGGGCGGATACGTTGCAGCCATTCGGGCCGCCCAGCTTGGGATGAAGACGGCTATTATTGAAGTTAATGCGCTCGGTGGCGTTTGTCTCAACATTGGATGTATTCCCACCAAAGCGTTGCTGCACAGCGCCGATCTGCTGGAAGAAGTGAAAGAGGCGAAGCGTTTTGGCATTAATGTAGAGCACGTCACCTTCGAGCTGACCGGTGCGATGAAGCATAAGGATACAGTCGTCAAGCAGAGTACTGACGGTGTTGCGTTTTTGATGAAGAAGAATAAAATCGAGGTTGTTGCCGGTCGTGGTCGCCTGATCGGACGAGGTCAAGTACACGTGCAATTGAACGAGGGTGGTGAGCGCGTGCTGGCGGCCAAACATATCATCGTCGCCACCGGTGGTCGGCCTCGTCCCTTCCCCGGCATTCCTTTCGATGGCGAGCGGGTGCTCTCCTCAACCGATATGCTGAATCTGAAAACGGTTCCGGCCAGCCTGTTGGCTATTGGCGCCGGTGCGATTGGGGTTGAGTTTGCGTCGATGTTTCGTTCCTTCGGGAGCGAGGTGACAATTGTTGAAGCGCTCCCGCGGATTGTGCCTAACGAAGATGAAGAGGTAAGCGCTGAATTGACCAAGGCATTCCAGCGTCGTGGGATCAAGACCCTAGCCGGTGCGAAAGTCGAAGGGGTTGATGTCGGCGGTGATAAGATCGTTGTTACCGTAGTGGATAATACCGGCAAACCGCAACAAATTGCCGTCGAAAAGCTACTGGTCTCGATTGGCATTGCGCCAAATACCGAGAATATCGGCCTGGAAGAGGTCGGTGTCAAAGTGAACAGTCGTGGTTTTATCGAGACTGATGGCTTCTTGCGCACCAGCGCCGAGGGGATTTACGCAATTGGCGATTGTACGGCCAACACGCCGTGGCTGGCCCACAAGGCCAGTGCTGAAGGCATTCTGGCTGCTGAACATATCGCCGGTCATCATGTCACCCCAATTGATTATGGCAAGATCGCTGCCTGTACCTACTGCAACCCCGAAATTGCCAGCGTTGGTCTCACCGAAGCTAAAGCACGTGAGCGCGGCTATCAGGTAAAGGTGGGTAAATTCCCCTTCTCGGCCAATGGTAAGGCCCGGGTCATTGGTCAAACCCGTTTCGGCTTTATCAAACTGGTGGCCGATGCCCAGTACGATGAGATTTTGGGCGTTCACATGATCGGCCCGCGGGTGACTGAAATGATTGCCGAGGGTGGCATTGCCCTCAGCCACGAGGCTACCGGCGAGAGCCTGATGCAAACGATCCATGCCCATCCGACGCTCTACGAGGCTATTGGTGAAGCTGCCCATGCGCTGGTGCATGGATCACCGATACATCTCTAAATCCATGGTCGTTCGCGCCGACACCAGGAGAATGGCGAGACTTGCCAATCCTGTCGGTCGCCGTGCCATACGGGGCGTGATCGGAATCTGCCCCGTATGGTATGTTCGTGTGTTGCGCCATCGGCTGCATTCGCTCTCTGCACGGGCGTATCAGCGGTTGGTGTCTCCGGGTGATGACAGAAGCAGGTTTTTTCAGATACGCGCTAAGCTCATACGAAAAGGTCGGCGGTTGATACGCTCATCCTTCCTGCCCCTTCTGCTTCTCAAATAGAGGCAGAGGTGGTATGTGATTTTGGAATCTACATCTGTCGTCACTTGCCATTGCGGTTGAAATTGATATGCTCAACGTGGTTACGATGTAAAAGCAAGGTTTCAGCTATGCGTCGATACCTTCCTCTCTTGGCAGTACTGGTTTTTCTCAGTGGCTGTGCCGGTCGTTCGTTCATCCCTGAGCCGGTGCTGGCTCCCCCCGATGCAGCGGTGCAGGTGCAATACCTGCTCCCACCGACATTTGCTGATGACTACGATGTATTGCCAGAACCGACCCCCTTTGCCGATGCGAAGGGTTTTTTAGTTGCCCTGCGTCCACGTGGTGGGACGGCGACGATCACTATTGCTGGTGGTTCAGCAGCTCGTGGGATATGGGAGCAGTATCAACCGAGCGCGGGCAGTGATCGGGTGAAGCAGACGTTGTTACGAGGCGTACGTGGCATTGCTATCTTTGATCCAGACCTGATTACTATGGCCTGGGTGGCTGAGGGAGTGCCGTATTTTGTCTCGGTCACGACGGCTGATGATAAGACGGTGCAAATCTTTATTAACGCACTGGCCGTGTATGATAAGAGTACGTGGCAACAGCGGGTACTTCAGTAGATATGCAACACCGCTGGGCAGTTTAGGAAGTAGATTCTCGGAGTGATCTGCGACCAACCCTCTGTTGGCTCTACGATACGCACATCGGTACATTGCAGGGGCGGGTTCCTAAGCCGCCCCCATTGCCTGAACCGCAGTCGTTTGCATCAGTTCCCACAAAGCCGCTACATCAGCATGTTCGGTTGGCTCGGCACCGATACTGATGCGCACCATCCAGCGTCCATCGAGCATCGCCGGGGTTACATACGCAGCACCGCTGGCGTTTAGCATACCGACCCAGCGCAACGTATGACGATCAAGATCATCACCACTAAGGCCAGGCGGTTCGTGACGGACGCAAACTGTTTGTAATGGTACCGGTGCTAATCTTCGCCAGTACGGCGTAGCATCGATCTGTTCTGCCAACCAGCGGGCATTGGCGAGGTCACGACGTAAACGAGCGCGTAACCCCTCGGCGCCTTCACAACGCAAGAGAAAGTAGAGTTTCAAAGCGCGGAAGCGTCTTCCTAGTGGAATGCCCCAATCACGATAGTTCGTCACTGCACCATCAGCACTGGTTTGCAGGTAGCTCGGATTCGTCGACATAACCCTGATCAGGTGTTGTGGATCGCGCACGTAGTAGAGCGAGCAATCAAATGCGGCACCCAACCACTTATGCGGATTGAGAACCAGACTATCAGCGTACTCGATGCCCTGCCACAAATGCCGACATTCGGGGAGTATCATCGCTGAACCGGCCATAGCAGCATCGACGTGGAGCCAGATTCCCTCACGCTGACACAGTTCGCCAATCGGTTCAAGGGGATCACAGGCTGTTGTGGCAGTGGCGCCGATGCTGGCAACAACCGCACAGGGTACACGTCCGGCAGCACGGTCGGCGGCAATCGCCGCTTCAAGCGCATCAACGCGCAGTTCAAATTGATTATCGACCGGCAACAGGCGCAGGTTTTCGCGCCCAAAGCCAGCCAGGAGGGCAGCTTTTTCCACCGAGCTATGGCTCTGCGTTGAAGTGTAGACGACCAGCGGCTGGGGAAGAGCTTGCAGGCCACCGCGCACCTGACTATGGTCGCTGGTGCGTTCACGGGCACACAAGAGCGCAACCAGCGTGCTGGTACTGGCCGTATCCTGAATTACCCCACGCCAGGCCTCGCTCAGACCGAGCAACTGCCGCATCCAGTCAGTTGTCAGTTCTTCCAGCTCGGTCAAAGGAGGACTGGCCTGCCAGTTGAGTCCTAACTGACCGAGTCCACCGCTGAGCATATCACCGAGCAGCGAAGCCAGGCTGGCATTGGCCGGAAAGTACCCAAAAAAGCGTGGATGCTGCCAGTTAGAAAGACCGGGAATAATCAACCGTTCAACATCGGCAAGGATGGACTCTGGCGGTTCGGGATGTTCAGGGGGATTCGCCGGTAACTGGCTGCGCAGCTCACCGGGACGCAACTGTGACCAGACCGGTCGGCTGGCGATGGTCCTCCGATAATCGGCGATCATATCGACAATTTGATACCCGAGACGCCGGAATTCATCAGGGTGCATAGTGTACTCCTCAGAACTGTGTAGTGAGTTTACTGAATTGTACCGCATCACAGCCAGGAGACATACAAAACGCGAATCCGTGCAGGTTTGCGCGAGGCAATGCGGAGTGTGCCCAAAGACCACGGTGCTCGTATGCTAACATCACGTGAACGCCGTGAGAGAAGAAGAGTCTTTGTCTGTCAGGCATGATCTTGGCGCGTGAGACCGGCTAAAAGTAAAACAGCCGCCGAAACTGGCGGCTGTCTTATTGGCTCCCCAACCTGGATTCGAACCAGGAACCCGCTGATTAACAGTCAGCTGCTCTACCGTTGAGCTATTGGGGATTGATTTCACCTGAGAGTATAGCACAAGTTGCCAAAACGTGCAAGTGGCTCAATGGGTGTAGCGCCCAACGACCCTCACCTATCCCCTTGCCCTTTCAACAAAGGGGAAGAAGAAAAGGGAACAGCACTGCCTCTCCGATCCGATTCGCCCCCTTTTTCGCCCCCTTTCGGCGGTCGAAACGGGGAGCTACGCACCTCCGCAGATGAGTTGTGAACCCGCCTTTCCTCGCTCTTCGCTGTTCGCCAGACACTCTCTCGTATCTTTGACGTGAAGGAAAAAACATATTACACTTCAAACAACTTTCCTGGTGCTTTCAACCTGCCACTTGCTGTTCTACAATGTCGTTGCTTAACGAGAAAGGAGAGGGACATGATGTCACCACGCGAGTTTATTATGCCATCACAGATGGTGATTGGTTCAGGTGCCGTTGAACAGGTTGGCTCACAATGTGCGAAGCGGGGCTGGCAGAAGGCATTAATCGTTACCGATCAAATTATGCAAAAGCTCGGCGTGGTCGGTCAGGTCGAGCAGAATCTTGCCAACCACGGCATTAGCAGTGTAGTCTACGCCGGTGTCAACACTGAGCCGGTCGTTGAATATGTTCAAGAGGGGTTAGCAGCGTATCGTGAAGGTGGTTGTGATTTCGTCGTCGCCGTGGGTGGTGGCAGTCCAATCGATACGGCGAAAGCGATCGCCGTTCTTGTCACCAATTCCGGCTCAATCGAACAGTACAAGGGCATCGGTAAAATTCCTGTGCCTGGCGTTCCAGTTGTTGCTATTCCCACGACTGCCGGTACTGGCAGTGAAGCTACGATCTACACTGTAATCACCGATCAGAAGACCGATGTTAAAATGCTGATCGGTAGCCCTTATCTGATGCCTACGATTGCGATTGTTGACCCCATGCTAACCATCTCGTCACCGCCGAGTGTAACAGCAGCAACCGGTGTTGATGCGCTAGTGCATGCGATTGAAGCCTACGTTTCGGTTAAACGTCAGCCGATGACCGATGTCTTATGTCTGTCGGCTATTGAGCTGATCGCCGGCAATATTCGCCAGGCCTGGGCAAATGGCAACAACTTTGAGGCGCGCGAGAAGATGATGCTGGGCGCGACTCAGGCTGGAATTGCGTTCAGCAACTCATCGGTTGCCCTCGTTCACGGGATGTCACGTCCAATTGGCGCCTACTTCCATATCGCTCATGGGGTTTCTAATGCGGCACTCCTGGCCGTGGTCACAGAATTCAGCCTGGTCGGCGATCCAAAGCGCTACGCCGATATTGCCCGTGCCATGGGTGAACCAATCGAGGGCCTGTCGTTGATGGAAGCGGCTGATCGAGCGGTTGTAGCTATCCGCCGTCTGGTGCGCGACATTAAAATTCCTTCGCTCCGCCAATTGGGTGTTGAACGCGAACGGCTGATGGAACTGGCTCCGGCGATGGCCGATGCAGCTATCGACAGCGGTAGTCCGGCGAATAATCCACGCAAGCCCACCAAACAAGAGATTATCGAGTTATATGCAAAGGCATACGATGAAGGCGAGCGGATGGCGTAGAGGCCGGTGCGTGACGGGCATTTAGCCATAACAAAGGGGCGTGAGGGTTGATCGTATCACCCTGACACCCCTGACCAATCGTAATACTGGTTACAGATCAGTTACGCCACTTTCGGCAAATGATCGTCGTGCCCTCGCCCTCTTTTGACTTAATATCAAACTCGTCCATCAGACGTTTTGCACCGGGCAGACCCATACCCATACCGCGCGACGTACTGTAGCCATCTTGCATCACCAGATCGATATTGGGAATACCAGGACCCTGATCTTCACAAATAATCTCGATCCCCTTCCGTGAACCCCTCTCAATATCACGCACCGTAACGTTACCGGTGCCCGCATAGAGAAAGATATTTCGGGCCAGCTCACTCACGGCCGTCGCAATTCGTGCCTGATCGATTGGTCCAAAACCGAGCGCCTTGGCCATATCGCGAGCCATGGTGCGCGCGATGACAATATCAAGGTCACTTCGGATGACAGCAGTCTTACTCTGCGCCATCGTCGCTCTCCTCATTGGTCATCCGCTGCATCATAGCCAGACCCTTTTCGAGATTAAGGGCCGTGAGTACACGCGGTAATTCCAGTCCTAACTCAACCAACGTAATTGCGACCGCCGGTTGCAAGCCGGTGAGTACAACTCGTGCACCCATTAGCCCGGCCATCGCGGCAATATCGGCAATAAGCCGACCGATAAAGCTATCAACAACATCAAGTGCTGTTAAATCGATAATAACGCCTTTTGCCCGCGTGTCATGAATCTTTTGCAACAAGTCATCTTTAAACTGTACCGCCGAGGCATCATGTAATGCCACCTGGATCGAAGCGATCAGAATATCGCCAATTTTCAATATCGGAATACGCAGGTTGTCCAAGATGCCGCTCCTCTACCTTTTCAAGTGAGCGTCTGCCTCAGAGCTATATTATCACATAACTGCCAGCACTCCGGCAACGACAAAACTGGCCAGGAGTGGAACACTCAAGTTATCAGTTCCGTGGGGTGAGACTCCTTCGGCAATTGTTGCGGCCAAAGCAGCTACGAGACTTGCGATCAGGGCTGCATTAAAGCCTATCGGTACGCTTTGTGGACTAAGCGCCGATCCTGGCGTCAATAACAAGGTGAGCAGCATCGCCACAAAGCTGGCAGCGAACATAGCTGCCGATCCTTCAAACGAGCGTCGCCCTCGACCAATCTGGTAGTGGTGCCGTCCCCAACGTTTGCCAACGATAGCCGCCAGGGCATCGCCCCAGGTCATAGCCATTGTTCCGGCTGCGGCAATATATCCGCGATCATCAGGGGAATTGGTGCGCCAAAAGATCAGAAATAATAATGTGATTGACAGGGCGAAGTAAACAGTTCCAGGCGTACTGTCGGGCGCATCTACCGATTCCAGGAGCCGAAAACGGTAGAAGATAAAATTAAGCACGATAAAGGTAGCAAATGGGATGATTCCAATCGTCCAGTTTTCAAATAGCGCGAGGACACCGAAGACCCACATTCCGGCGCCAATATGGACGAATTTACGGGTGAAATCTTGTGGATAGCCTCGCCAACGGCGAATGACTTCAGCAATGATGAGGAGCCCAAATGCGTATCCGAATGAGGTCACCAGTCCGATGAGATCGCGTGTACTCATAGTGATGCCGGGCGCTAATGATGGCGAAACTCGCCTTCTATTCTATTCATGTACTGTCAAGTCGTCAATTGACGCCCGGTCATGGTGGTGAACATTTAATGACAAATTGCTATGCCTGTCGTTTAGAACACGGAAGGCTATGGCACAAGGTGGGGTACGGCACGCGGAGGGAGACTGGGAGTCATACCTTCTCGACCACAGGCGAAGACCATCACTGAAATCGCAGCTGTTTTTGCAGTCTTCTCCTCATCGTTTCGGTCTGAAATGTCTCTCGATCAATGATGCATTTTATTATACAGGCAGTTACCCCAACGCGCTCATCGTATAGCACACGAGAACACTTTCCAACGGTCTTTCCCTCTTTCTCTCCCCAAGCGGAAGCGGAAGGGAGCTAGGGAAATTGAGGCGGAGGCACGCCCCGCTGCACGGGCAACGAAAACACTGAAAACCTGACCATGCTCACGCTTTGTCGCAACCCTCAGCTATGGTACACTATCAAGGCAACAGCATATAATATAGAGTAACCTATGCTGGCAATAATCATCGTATCTTGGAATGTACGCGACCTGCTTCGTCGTTGTCTCACTGCTGTGCAATCGTCGCTCGCGGAGGGTAACCTGACCGCTGAGATCATCGTGGTTGACAATGATAGCCGCGATGGAACGGTAGAGATGCTCAGGAAGGAATTTCCTGCCGTGCAGCTTATTGAAGCGGGGGCCAACCTCGGCTTTACTGCCGGCAATAATCTTGCCCTTAGAACACTGCTTAAGCGACCAGATGGCGGCCCGGAGTTTATCCTCTTGCTCAACCCGGACACTGAACCGCAAGCGGATGCGATTCCCCAACTGGTTACTTTTTTGCAAGAGCATCCGGCAGCCATTGCGGTTGGACCCCGTTTACGTTACAGTGATGGCAGTCAACAATCATCACGCCGCCGCTTCCCGACACCGCTGACCATGATCTGGGAAAGTACCCCCTGGGAACGGCTCTGGCCGCATAACCCATGGGCACGTGCGTACCACTGTCTTGACCGCTCTCCCGATCGGGTGCAACGAGTAGGCTGGCTGGTTGGAGCGGCGTTGCTGGTACGAACAGCAGCCATTCGGAAAGCCGGTCTCCTCGATGAACGCTTCTTTATGTACAGTGAGGAACTGGAGTGGCAGTGGCGTTTACAGTGGGGCAGTCCGGTTGCTCCCCCACCTAACCGCTCCCGACGTGAGCATGTTGATGTATGCAGTCAAATCTGGTATCTGCCGACAGCGGTTGTGGTGCACCACGAAGGCAAAAGCAGTGAACAGGTTCCACTTACTCGCCACCGCTACTTTCAGCAGAGTCGTCTGCTCCTGGCCCGAATGTGGTATGGCTGGCTTACAGCAGCCTTATTACGCCACCTGATCTGTTTGGGGTATCAGTATGAATTACTCATAGAGGCAATAAAATTAGCGCTTGGTCACCGCCCTGAACTCCGCCGACAACGAATTGTACTATACCAACAAGTGTTGTACACACTACAGAATGATCGATAATAGCCACCGATTCTCGATATGTATTACGCCACACTGAACGATAATTGGCAGATTCGTCCGCTGAGTGAATTTTCACATGGCATTTACCCGCGCAACGATGACGGTTGGTTACCGGCCATCGTACCGGCACACTGGCAGCAACTGCCCGGCCTGGAAACACACAGTGGTAAAGTTGTCTACCGTTGCCGTTTTCCCTATTCAAAACCAGCCGATTCTATCCCCGATGAACGGTACTGGTTGCGGATCAACGGTGTATTCTACTACCGACACACCTACTTCAATGGTGTTGATTTGGGTGCTCACGAGGGTTACTTCGAGCCAACCGAACACGACATTACTGCGCTGTTACGAACTCACAATACGCTCATTATTGAAATCGATTGCCCGGATGAACACAACAAAGTTGGGAAGCGGATGATCACCGGTGTCTTCTCTCACTGGGATTGCTTCGATCCGCAGGCGAATCCGGGGGGAATCTGGTTGCCGGTTGAACTCCACCGTAGTGGGCCGGTCAGGCTCCATCACGCCCGTTTACGTACCGAGCACTGCGATGCCCACCTCGCCCAGTTGCGCTTCGCCCTCGATCTAGATGCTACTCAGGCCACGCCGATCCAGATTGAGATCAGCTTTGCCCCACTCACCTTTCACGGTGAAACCCAAATCTTTACCCTGCAACGCCGACTGCGCAGCGGCACGCAGACGGTGGCCGGTCTGCTGAAGCTCCGTGAGCCGCGCCGATGGTGGACACACGATCTCGGTCAGCCCGATCTCTATCAGGTAACTGTGCGCATCTGGCTCAATGGTATCTTGAGTGATGAGCAGTCATTTGCGTATGGTGTGCGCACATTCGAGTTGCGCGACTGGATTCCTCACCTTAACGGTGAACGCTTTTTAGCAAAGGGCAATAATTACCCTCCGGGAGATATGCGCATAGCCACGATGAACCGCGAACGGGCCGAGCGTGATCTGGCATTGGCCCGAGATTGCCACATGAATATGCTGCGGGTGCATGCGCATGTCGATCATCCTGCGTTTTACGATGCTGCCGATGCCGCCGGCATATTGCTCTGGCAAGACTTTCCTCTTCAGTGGCTGTACCGCCCAGAAGTGCTGCCGGCGGCCCGCCATCAGGCACGGGCAATGGTCCGTCTCCTCGGCAACCATCCCAGCATCGCAATCTGGTGTATGCACAACGAAGCCATTCATCTCGAAGATACCGCCGATGAATCATTGGCGGCACGTCTGCGTACCTACCAGTCGGCCTTCATTTTTAGCTGGAACCGGGATGTAATGGATGTGCAGTTGAAAAAGATTGTCGAAGAAGAAGACCCTACCCGCCCGGTCGTTCGTTCATCAGGTGAGCCAGACGTACCCTACGTGCGTACCGGTACCGATGCCCATGCCTACTTCGGCTGGTACCGCACCTATGGCACCCTGGCCGATGGAGAAGCTGTTCGAGCGCGTTTTCCCAGCAACTTACGCTTTGTCACCGAATTCGGCGCTCAGAGCTTTCCCAATCTCGAGAGCAGTCTGCGTTTCATGCCCGACCCACTCGACGACGACGCTATCAAGCGCCTGGTCGAACGGCATGGCCTACAGGCTGACATTATGTCGGCGTGGTACCCGTGGCGGCAAGCGAAATCGCTGGCCGAGGTGATCGAGTTATCACAAAATTATCAGGCTGAACTTAACCGGTTCTACATTGATCGGTTACGTTACCACAAATATCGCCCAACAGGTGGTATTATTGCCTTTCTGTTCGTCGATCCGTATCCCGCGGTCTTGTGGAGCGTTATCGATTATTGGCGAGTCCCGAAACGCTCATACTACGCCCTGCGTGACTGTTTCCGACCACAGTATGTCTTTACCCTCATCGAACCGCGCACGTTTACGATTGGCGAGGCAATCGATCTGCCAATTTATGCAGTCAACGATGCCCGTGAACCGCTTGCCGGCGCACAACTAACCATCAGATTGTGCGATCCAACCGACAGCGAACTGGCAACTGTTATCCGCTATCTCGATCTGCCCGCCGATTCGCTGGCGACAGAGATCGATCGGCTGCGCCTAACTCCGATTCGTGCTGGAGACTATACGATTGAGTTACGCCTGAGTGGGGCCGGGCCGGAGTTTACCAACCGCTATCGGTTGACGGTGGTCGCAACGGGCGAGATGACAACCCGGTGATTTTGGTCCGTCCCCGGCCAGATGTGCTACCATCAGAGGAATGCCGCTCCTGTTCCGACAGCGGTCTACTCGATCCCTGTTAGCGCGCCGAATCAGGTGCGTCACCGCAGCGATAGGGGCGGGTTCTACCCCTTGCCCCCTGCAAGCGGGGGCCAAGAGGGTAATGCAAATCCTGGGGGCAATAATGGTCTTTAGCCATACAGCGCCGGATGTAGGTCAGCAGCTCGCGCTCCTGGGGACAAGCTGTCAATCGGTTTCGCCTCTATTCAACCCGTGATAAACATTCTGTGCTATAATGATTACGCAGTGCGTCATACCACCATTTATGTACGTAGGAGGCGAACAATGACGATCGCAAGCGAGCGCGGTATCGATCTCTTTCGTTTCGATGAACTCCTCACCCCGCGCGAGCGTGCACTCCGTGATAAAGTGCGCGCATTTTGTAATGAGCATGTCATCCCGATCATCAATGATTACTGGGAGCGAGCTGAGTTTCCTTTTGAACTCATCCCGCGCATTGCCGAATTAGGCATCGTAGGCGGCACGATTAAGGGGTATGGGTGCCCAGGGTTCTCGAGTGTTGAAGTAGGGATCATCGCCGCCGAGCTAGCGCGTGGTGATGGCAGTGTTGGTACCTTTGTGGGCGTAACCAGTGGTCTGGCCATGGGTGCCATTGCTGCCTGTGGTTCAGAAGAGCAGAAACAGCGCTGGCTACCGGCTATGGCCCGTCTCGAGAAGATCGGGGCATTTGCCCTGACCGAGCCTCATGTCGGTTCTGATGCGGCCCACATCCGAACCACCGCCCGCCGTGTGAGCGGAGGATACCTACTCAATGGCGCCAAACGCTGGATTGGCAACGCCACCTTTGCCGACGTGATTGTCGTCTGGGCCCAAGATGAAGAGACCGGACGGGTCGGTGGTTTTCTGGTCGAAAAGGGCACGCCAGGGTATCGGGCGACAAAGATCGAGGGCAAGATCGCCAAACGTTCGGTGATCAATGCGGATATTACGCTTGAGAATGTCTTCGTCCCGGAAGAGAATCGATTACCGTTTGCGCGCTCGTTCCGCGATACGGCAAATATCCTTAAGAATACCCGCTACGGTGTGGCCTGGGAAGCCGTCGGCCATGCGCAGGCAGCTTACGAACTGGCCCGTGAATACACCCTGCAACGTGAGCAATTTGGGCGTCCCATCGCTGGCTTCCAGTTAGTACAGCAGAAACTGGTACACATGCTCGGCGATCTGACAGCCATTCAATTGATGGCGTGGCGGCTGAGCAAGCTACGTGACGAAGACGAAACGCAAGTGACGGAGGGAATGGCCTCACTCGCCAAGCAATATTGTGCAGCGAAGGCACGCCAGATTGTGGCCCTGGGGCGTGAAGTGCTCGGCGGAAATGGTATTTTGCTTGACCGCCACATTGCCCGCCATTTTGCCGATATTGAAGCTGTTTATACGTATGAAGGTACCAACGAAATCAACACTTTAGTCGTTGGCCGTGAGATTACCGGAATTGCGGCGTTCGTGTAGCGTTTCGTCCCCTGGGAGCGCGGGCCTCCGGCCCGCCTCCGCACCTCGCCTGGGAGTGCGGGCTAACGCCCCTGTACTGATGATTGTGGATGGACCCGATTTGGAACCATAACTCACTGCGTGATCCCCACACCCGGCATCCAGTACCTTCTTTTCCTTTTGCAGCAAGTTCAACATATGCTCTACAATCTGTTATACTACTCTCACGGTAAGGATAGCGTGTGGGGTTGTCATGGAGTCGCAGGTCGCAACGAGTCAGCTCTGTTTTCTCCCCGCCCGTTGGTGCGGTCTACGTCTGACCGCCCGCGGCTTTATGGCGGCTTGACCGCCAGGACATCACATTCCCCTTTGTTCTTTGGATCGAAAATTCCTATCTGTATCCCGGAGATGTTTCAAAGGAATTGGTATTTGAGGTGGTATGATGCCTGAACATATTCTGGTTGCGGTTGCCTGGCCGTATGCAAACGGCCCACGCCACATCGGACACGTTGCCGGTTTTGGTGTACCAGCCGATATTTTTGCCCGTTACCACCGATTACGGGGCAATCGGGTCCTGATGGTTTCAGGAACTGATGAGCACGGTACGCCAATTACGTTGGTGGCCGATAAAGAAGGGACAACCCCCCAGGCCATTGCCGATCGCTACAACAAAATTATCGGCGATGACCTCTACAATCTCGGGTTGAGCTACGACACCTTCACCCGCACAACCACGTCCAATCATTATGCAGTGACCCAAGACATCTTTCGCACCCTGTACGAGCGTGGCTACATTGTTCGCCAAGAGACGTTAGGTGCATTTTCGGTGACGACCGGGCGAACCCTACCCGACCGCTACATCGAAGGTACGTGTCCGATCTGTGGCTATGATGAAGCACGTGGTGATCAGTGCGATCAGTGTGGTAGCCAACTCGATCCCACCGATCTGATCAATCCTCGCTCGAAAGTTGATGGGCAACCGCCGGTTTTTAAACCAACAGAGCACTTCTTCCTTGACCTGCCGGCCTTCGCCGAGCAGTTGCACCGCTGGATAGAACAGCAGGGACATTGGCGGCCTAATGTGCGTAATTTTTCACTCAATTTTCTCAAAGATTTGAAACCACGGGCGATCACTCGCGATCTCGAATGGGGTGTGCCTATCCCGCTGCCGGAATACGCCAACCGTGACGACAAAAAGATTTATGTCTGGTTCGATGCAGTTATCGGCTATCTATCGGCCAGCATCGAATGGGCACACAACAGTGGTCAACCAGATGCCTGGCGTGAGTGGTGGCAGAATCCTGATGCCCGCCATTTCTATTTTATGGGAAAAGATAATATCGTTTTCCACACCGTAATCTGGCCTGCAATGCTCCTTGGCTACGGTGCCGGTGGGTATTACGGCACAACGACAGATGAGCGTTTTGCCGGTGTTCCGCTGCAACTACCCTACAACGTTGTTTCGAGCGAATTTCTGACCATGGAAGGGAAGAAATTCTCAAGTTCGCGCGGGATTGTGATATACGTGAACGATTTTCTCAGTCGGTACGATGCCGATGCCTTGCGCTATTTCCTGACCATCGCCGGGCCGGAGAATCAAGACACCGATTTTACCTGGGCCGAATTTGTGCGCCGGAACAACGATGAACTGGTTGCAACGTGGGGGAATCTGGTCAATCGCACGCTGACCAATGTCTACAAAAACTTTGGGAGTGTTCCGCAACCTGGCCCCCTGACCGTGGCCGACGAACAGATATTGGCCGAAGTGACCGGTGGAATCGACACCGTTGGCGACCTGCTGGCGACGGCAAGATTTAAAGCGGCCTTGAGCGAAGCAATGCGCCTAGCATCACAGGTCAATATCTACCTGAGCGAACAGGAACCGTGGAAGGTCATCAAGAGTGATCGCGACCGTGCAGCAACTATCTGGTATGTGGCCTTACGTTGTGTTGACACGCTCAAGATTATCTTTACCCCCTTCCTACCCTTTTCCAGCCAGCGGTTGCACGAGTATTTAGGCTACGATGGGTATATCGCCGGTCCTCTCTATTTCCGTGATATAACTGAAGCCGATGGTCGTACCCACCGCGTACTGACCGGCGACTACGAGCAGTGGGTTGGTCGTTGGGAAGCTTCGGCGTTACCGGTAGGACAGATGTTACGTCAACCACAGCCATTGTTCAAAAAGCTCGACGAATCGGTTGTGGAAGAGGAATTGGCGCGGATGCAGAGTCGGGCATTACGATGAGGGAGACAAACGGGCGGATTTGGACAAGGAGAGCGGCGGGTTCCAAACCCGCCTGCTACGCTTTTCAGAATAATCACACGACACCAACCAGAGGCCCACGCTCTCAGGCAATCTCGCGAAGCCGAGGTATGCCGGGAGGGTAGATGACAATCATCGTTCACGGCTTTTCGTTTGCAGGCATAAAACCTGAAAACTTCAAAAAGCTATACGTAAGCGGTATCATGATCATGATACTTGACTCGAACATCCTCGCGCAGTTCACAAAATCCTCGCAACTACAGAGGTCTTGCATGCATCGTGTTTGTCTGATAAGTGTCGTGCTTTTGCTCGTATTCAGCATCGGAAACGTATCGGCTGACTCATCAGGACAGAAGATCATCGCCGCATTTTTTAGCGAAACTCACAACTGGATCGCACCACCATTCTACAGTTTCTGGGATCGAAATGGAGGCGTCCGCATATTCGGTTATCCGCTGTCCCCTCCAGCCCTGCTGCATAGCCCTGAGGATGGTCATCTGTGCGTAACCCAAGATTTCGAGCGTCAACGGCTAGAGTATTGTCCTACCCACCCGGAACCCTATCGCGTGGTACCCATCCGAATTGGCGTTGAAGTGTTGCTCAAGCAAGGACGCAACTGGGAAGACCTTCCTAAAGGCACACCAACTCCTGGATGTGATTTCTTTCCTGAAACGGGTCATACCCTCTGCGAACCGTTCCGCAGCTTCTGGTACAGCCATGGGTTAGATTTAGGAATGGGTGGAAGAGCCTGGGTCGAATCACTTGCTCTCTTTGGTTATCCTATTTCGGAACCAATGGTAGAGACGAATGCGGAAGGGGCGACGGTGTTGACGCAGTGGTTTGAGCGAGCACGGTTTGAGTATCATCCTGACAACCCACCACAGTACCGCGTCTTGCTTGGCCTGTTGGGGAAGGAATTATACGGTAGCTATCGAACAGGGGTTGCCTCGGTAAGTGGAATTGTTTATGTCGAGCGCGTTGCCAGAGCGTTTGTTGAGTCAGGCCTTTTTTGGGATATGGTTCATCGGCCAGATAGTGGAGTCAACATTAGCAAAGCGTCACTCTCGATTCGTGGGCCGATCTACCCGTCCGATCATCCTCTGGCTGGAGTCGGCGACAGCTGGTTCAACATTCTGGTTGACATCAGACCGGATAGTACCTTTGCCTCGCCTGCGGATTTTGTGCCGGAAACACCTGGTGGGGTTATGGAAATTCGCCCCGGTATGCTCGAAGGCACCTGTGATAGCGGCGGAAACGCCGCTTTTTTTCCTTACAGTAGTAAGCAGTTTTCAGTTACAGGGAGACAGTCGCTAGAGAATGTGATCTTTCAAACGGATATTGTGTGTAGTGATTTCTTTCCTTGAACATACCTTGAATATCTTCAGCAGTGACACTCCCAGGCCTTTTCGATAACATGTACTTCAAGACCAGATGCTCTCAGCGAGGGTCTGAACATACTCTTTAGCTTGTGTCGGCGTTTCTTATTCAGAAGGGTAGGTTTTGCCTCACCTGTTAAGCAAAGCTTTTGCGGTCATCACACTCCGAGATGTGAAGAGGCAAGGCATACCATACCCCTTCGCCAACCCTATCCAGATCGCGCCATACCTCACTTACCCTAATGCTTTCCTGGCTTCAGCAATCACTTCATCGTAGTCTGGTTCGTCGCCTAAAGATGGTAAATAGTTGACATAGGTTAGCCTTCCGTCACGACCAACGATAAAGACAGCGCGCCGTAGATAACGGCGCTCCTTAATGAGCAGGCCATATTTCAAGCCGAATTCGGTCTCGACCACATCGGAGAGCACTTTTACCCTGTCAATGCCTGCTGCGCCACACCAACGCTTTTGGGTCATCGGAAAATCGGTGCTGATGGTATAAATGATGATCTCATCACTCAATTTGGCTGCCTCTTCATTGAAACGCCTCGTCTCGCGATCGCAGACATTCGTATCGAGTGAAGGAACTGCGGAGAGGATAATAACCTTTCCCTTGGATTCCTGTAGGGGATTTACAGTTGACCAATCAGCAGCATGAACAGTAAACTCGGGAGCAATATCCCCAACCTGTACTTCATCTCCAAGCAAGGTGACGAAGATATCGCCCACTTTGAAAGCATTCTTACGGACAGTGATCATCGTTAGACTCCGTAGCGTGATGCTTATCTAGCGTGCAGCGACGCCAACAACCGACTTACCGCAAAACACGTCGAACGTTTCAAATGTACCTTCTTCACCAAAACCACTCAAACCCCAGGCTGGACGTGGTGCGTCAACGTTGAGTTCGAGCAGGCTGACGCCGTTGATCTTCACCCCGCCTGTGCGTAGTCTACGGGCGATGTGGAAAGCGTGTTCTTCATCTGCTGAGAAGACATATCCGCCCAATCCGTATGGCGACTGATTGGCAAGTTCGATAGCCTCTTCATCTGTTCGGAAGGGATGTATTGCGGCAACGGGACCAAAGATTTCTTCTACAGTATCTTGCGGATTGGCATCCGTCAAGAGCGTAGGGGAAAGGTAGAAACCGTAGGTTGGAACAGAGGCAGTAACATGAATGCGTGCACCTTTGACTTCCAATTCGCGAATGGCAGCTTCTACACGGGTCTTGTGAACCGGATTTGCCAACGGTCCAAGTTGGGTTTCAGGATCGAGGGCATCCCCCACACGCAAGGCTCTCAACTTTTGTAAGGCTGTCTCCAGCACAGGTTCGTAAATTGTTTCGTGAATGAGCAACCGTCCAAGCGCACGACACCATTGACCATTGAGTGTGATCAGGCTGGAGACAATGCCATCTGCTGTTTTTTCAATATCTGCATCAGCTAAGACAATCATTGCATTATTGCCGCCGAGTTCTAGTTGAACAGACTTGAAATCGTGCGCACATGCCGCAGCTACAGCACGACCACCCTGGAGACCGCCGGTGAATGAAACGGCACGTGTGCGTGGGTCATTCACTAATCTTTGCCCAACTTCAGCGCCACCGTTCACAATCTGGAAAAGTCCTCTGGGCAAACCGGCAGCTTCAAGTCCTTCAACTAACAATAGGCAAGAATAGGGCGCCCACTCGCTCGGCTTAAGAATGACAGGACAACCGGCAGCTAATGCGTTGGCTACTTTGTGCGCAGCGAGTGCAGCAGGTGAGTTCCAGGGAACGATAGCTACTGCTACTCCGCGTGGCTTGCGCAAGATTTCGACATCACCACATGGCCCTGGAACTTTGCTAACCGTATATCCTTGACGAAGAACGCCCGCTGCTGCCTTGAATGCCAGCCAGACAATATTATTGACGAAATGAGTCGTACTGAGAATAACACCGGTCGTGTAGGACTCTATGGCAGCGATCACGGGCACAAGCGTCATAAGATGGTTGGCAGCATGTTCAAGTATTTCAGCACGCACTTCAGGTGGGATATTTGCCCACATACCGGTTTGATGCAGCCGAGATGCAGTTTGCAGCGCACGCTCTAATTGCTCTGGGCTGGTTGCTTTTTGGGAAGCAATTGGCTCACCTGTGCTTGGGTTATACACAAACGAACCCAATTCAACCGTTGGCGGAGTCCGTTCACCATCTATGTAGTCGAACAGGACCAGATGTTTTCTAATCTCCTCCAGAGAAGGAACCTTGATTTCCGAGGGTGTCATAGTGTCTCCTTTCCACATATCGCAGAAATCCGGCAGTATGCGTTGCTCGGCTATCATACCCATCAACCGGTGTCACTGCACGACAAATGTCCTCGTCTCTGCTCCTTCAACGATGCTCTTCGCTGCCTCAAGGCGTCCACGCTCAGCAGGAAATCCCATAACCAGACTCATAGCAACATCACGGAACATGCGGGCAATTAAACCACGATTAGCAGTACCACTAGTACCGGTCATTTTCAGAGCCATTTTGGTAACTTCAAAGGCGCATTCAGAAATCATTCCCTTTGCCAGACGCCAGTGCCGTATGACTTCAGTTTTTGACGCAATTGGCGGATCGCTGGTCTCCAACTCAACCTGGTGACGCAGCCACAACCGGGCCGTCTCCAGTTTAGCCGCCATGTTCCCAATTAATTCCTGATGGAATGAACTGGTGGCGATCGGCAGGCCGGTATCTTCGAACTTCATGTGCATCGTTTTTTCTAGAGCGTAGTCATAAGCAGCCTTTGCCGCCCCCAGATAGATCGCTGAAATAGCCGGTTGATTACCCATCAGCGATCCCCGGCTGGTCTCCATTAATCTGACAAACGCATTGGGAATAGTTAGAGCTTCTTCATCAGGCACAAAAACATTTTCTAGAATAATGCCATGAGAAGCAGTGGCGCGCATTCCCAACGCATCCCATGGTGGCCGTTCCCTTACGCCTAGTGCGTTACGAGGCACAAAGAACATGCACAGACCTGCTGCAGTATTGAAATCCTTACGCTTTGCCACCACTAAATACGCATCTGCTACCCCTGTATTGCAACCAAACGATTTAACGCCGTTAAGTACCCAACCACCTTCGACTTGTTCAGCTTCGGTGGAAATCAGCACGGCACTTTGCGAAGATTTGACTGTTTCGCTGGCGAAGTTGCCTAAGAACTGATTTTTGGTTCCCATACGGTGCAGCAAATTCTCAGCGAAGCGCCGAACGATTGGGACCTCTTCAGAGCTGAATTTGCCTTCTTTGATGGCTTCAAGCGCCAAAAGTCCACGTGAGGCTGTCGAGCAATGAAAAAAATAAGCCAGTGCCGTTGAAGGACAAGCGGTTCCCATCGCAAATGTTGCTGCCGCAAGGTCACGTAAACCGCCACCTAGTCCACCGAACTCAGCGGGGATGATCAAGCCGAGCAGCCCTGCATTAGCCAGAGTTTCACGGTGTGGCTCATAAAATCGTCCACTTGCATCTGCTTCTTCGGCATGAGCGCGTAATTCGGGTAGAATCGACTCTACGCGCTCAGCACGTGCTCGTTCAGCGGGTGTGAGATCATCAAATAGAAATTCGGCAGTCAGTTGAGTCATTGTCGCCTCCGTGCTCGAGCTAGAATAACAAGCTGCTGGTTTCAGGTGGTCGCTGGCAGTGTCGTTGGTCTGCGCAGGTATTGTCCGCGGGGAACTCCGACAGTGTTCCCATTCTCGAACACCTTTTGTCCGCGCAAAAAAGTAACCTTCACACGTCCGGTAAGTTCATGCCCCTCAAACGGCGTATAACCCTGCGCCGAGAAGGATTCAGCGGCACGAACGACAAACGTCTCGTTAGGATCAAACAGAACTATATCAGCATCGAACCCTTCAGCCAGATCGCCCTTTGACAGCAGGCCGTAACGCTGGGCAGGATTCCAGCAAACCAGTTCGGCCATGCGATTGAGGGATAAGCCGCGCTTCCTACCTTCGCTGTGCAATCCTGAAAGAAGATACTCCGTGCCACCAAACCCTGATTTTGCGACCCAAATGTCTTCGGGATGTTGGGCGTTATACTTGACCTCTGCCGAACAGCAGGCGTGATCGCTAACCACCCAGTCTACCTCTCCACTCAGCAGCTTCTCCCACAGGAACTCCACGTCCTCACGCGGGCGAATGGGAGGGTTAACTTTTGCCAGCACACCAGTGGGTGCGTCTACATCGAGCAGTAGATGACCAATCGTTACCTCGCGCTTGAAGTTGATGTGTGGGAACAGATCACGCATCATCAGAGCAGCTTCAAGTGCTTTGCGCGAACTTAGATGCAACAAATTAATGTTCATACAGCGTGTTTCGTAAGCCAGATACGCTGCAACGAATACTGCCAATCCCTCGCTATGGGGGGGACGAGCAGCATGATAGGCGTGCAAGCCCTTTAGCTTACCCTCTTTCTGGACGATGGTAGTATAGGCATCCAGAATATCGGCGATTTCGCAGTGCAGACTCAAACTTAGATAGGGTGCATATTCTGGATTCCCCTCTATCATCTCGCTTAACTTGCGCATGATGAACTCGAAATGTGCAAAATCGTATTTCTCATCCTCTTCTAGCATCAAAAAACTGCGCTGTTGGTCTGATTTGCCATGCAATCCATGCCCACCATAAAACATGAAAATTTTGAAGGAAGACACACCAAATTCTCGAAACAAGAATGGCATTTCGTCAATATGAATTCGGTTGATAGGAGCAAGATGGTAGGAGTAATCTACCCAATAGTTGCCTTCTGAACGCCTCAGCACTTCGGGGAAAAATTCGCGATACGGTCCACCCTTGTTAAGATAGTACTGGCCAGTCCGAATATACGTTATTGTGGTCGTCACTCCACCCATTGCAGCAGCTTTAGATTCTGTTACCGCATCTCTTTCTAGCGGCGAGTAAATTCCAACATGCATATGCGCATCAATCAGGCCGGGGAAAGCAAGTAACCCCTGGGCATCATGGATTTGGGCAGCGTGCTCCGCTGGGATTTCGGGAGCGATTCTGGCAATCTTCCCCTGATGAACGGCTATATCCGCTGTAGGTACGTCATTTCGGTTAGGGCGCACGATTCGAGCGTTTTTGATAAGCAGATCGTACATATTCTCCCTCCAAATAGTGCCAGTTTGTTTGATGCGTCAACTGAAAAAGGTTTATTCGGCAGCAATTACACCCGATGTTATCAATTGCTCGATTTCCTCCTGACGTAACCCTATATCGCTCAGGATAGCTCGTGTGTGCTCACCTAGCCTGGGAGGGTTGCATTTCAAACCTGCGCCTGTACTATTGAGAAGCAAGGGTAAACGAGGCAAGTATGTCTGTGTACCGTTAGGTAGAACAACCGGCAGCAAGCTGCAACCTTCAATGAGCTGTGGGTCAGTAAACAGATCCTCTGGTTTAGCTACTGGTGAGAACGGAATATCAGCTTGTTCGCAACGCCTGATCACTTCGGCTTTAGAATACTGCGCAATCATATCTTCTATCGCAGGTAACAACCAATCACGTTGAGCAATACGCTTGTTATTAGTGGACAATCGTTCATCTGCTAGCCAATCAGGTCGCTCAAATGCTTCGCAGAATCGGACCCATTGCTTGTCGCTCGTGACACCGATAAAAACCAGGTCACCTTCAACAGTAGTGAACGTGCGGTAAATTGCCCAGGCACTCACTCGCTCCGGCATAGGCGGTATGGGTTGCTGGCTCAGGGCAGCGTAAGCCATGTGATGCCCCATAATAAAGGCAGCCGTCTCAAACAAAGCGCTACTCACCATCTGTCCTTTACCGGTTCGATCACGTTCGCGCAATGCAGCTAAAATCCCTATAACGCCCATCATGCCAGATGCAATATCGATGATAGATGCTCCTGCACGAAGGGGCTGTCCACGCGGGCCGGTCATGTAAGCTAGACCACTCATCATCTGGACGACTTCATCTAGGGCCAGCCGATTTGCATACGGGCCTGGGAAGAACCCCTTGAGAGAGCAGTAAATGAGACGGGGGAACATAGCCGAAAGCGCTTCATAGCTTAATCCAAGTCGCTCCATTGTACCAGGAGCAAAGTTTTCGATGAGCACATCAGTGCGTTCAAGCAATTTGAAGATAATTTGGCGACCTGAATCGGTCTTAATATCAACAGCTATGCTCTTCTTGTTGCGGTTGAAGAAAGGATAGTAACCTGTGCCAAACCCTTTGAGATTACGGGTAGGATCCCCTGAAGGAGGTTCGACTCGAATCACTTCCGCACCTAGTTCAGCTAGGATAAGCCCACAAGCTGGACCGAGGACGGCATGGGTAAACTCAAGAATGCGAATAGAAGAAAGGGTTTGCAGCGTCATAAGATCCACGTTAATAGCAAATATTAAAGTCCGAATAATTCGGTGGATGGATGATGATTTTTTCAGCAATGGTTTGTTTCATAGACGCTTCTCAACCTGAGGCACGGGTTCGAGCAATTTGTGCATTTTGGCGGGGAGGTCTCTGCCCAAGAACACCTCCATACGGCGCGAGAGACCTGCGACAGCAGAAATGTCGACGCCGGTATGGATGCCCATTTCGTGCAACATGTGAGCGGTATCTTCAGTAGGGATATTCCCTTTGGCTGAGGGAATGAACGGACAGCCACCCAGACCGCCGAAAGAAGTATCAAACATTGTCACACCCGACTTAAGTGCGGAGAGCACGTTGGCAAGCCCCTGACCACGTGTATCATGTAGGTGCAAGACGAGCGGAATATCCCCTGCAAGCGGTAACACTTCCTGAACCATCCGGCGCACCGATTGCGGATTACCCAGCCCTGCCGAGTCGGCCAGTGAGAGTTCATCAATCCCCATTGCCAGAAAGCGACGCGCCATCGAAACCACTCTGGCAGGGTCAATCTTGCCTTCATACGGACAACCGAACGCTGCCTGAACACCTGCGCGTACACGCATCCCATGCTGATGGGCTATGTTGACCATCTCGGCAACTTCGGTCATGCCCTCCTCGATGGTAGTGTTGGCGTTTTTCCGAGCCAGGGCTTCACTGGCAGGTACTCCCATTTCCACTTGCCTGACACCCGCTGCAATTGCTCGTTCTAGACCCTTTTTGTTCAGGACGAGAGCGCTGAACGTCACATCTTTGCGATCTGGAAGACGGGCAAATACTTCTTCGGCATCGGCCATCTGCGGTACGATTTTGGGATGAACAAACGACGTAACCTGTATATGTTTCAACCCGGCATCGGCCAACCGTGTAGCAAACTCAACCTTCATCTCAGTTGGGATGAACTTCTCTTCACGCTGGATCCCATCACGCAAGCCAACTTCGATCAGGGTGGCCTGGAGGGGAACTGTAGGAACCTGTAGCGACTCACTACGCCGCCATAACCGCTTGTAGTACAGAAGTGGCATATCGCGATCTGAGACAAACAGGTCACGCACTTCACCGACGAAAATGGTATGATCTCCACCGTCATACATCGCCCAAACAGTACAGTCTACCCAGGCCAGGGAATCAGGAAGCAACGGACTACCCGTGACCGCAGTTTGGGTCTTTAATCCGGCAAAGCGGTCTTTGACCCCTAATCGCATACCGGCAAAGCGAATAGCAATTTCTAGCTGCTGAACCGAGAGCACGTTAACGGCAAAAATGCCACTTTCTGCAATCGCGTTGTGAGTGAACAACTTCTTATTCAGTGAAACCATTACCAAGGGTGGTTCCAGGCTGAGGCTGCTGAATGAGCTTGCTGTTATCCCTAAAGGCATCTGATTGTATCTGGTCGTCACGATCGTGACACCAGATGCAAATTGTGACATTGCGCGTTTGAAATCCTGAATGTCAACGTTCATTCGTATCTCCTCTTATACCAATTTGGCATATGGTTTTGACCATTATTTCTCACGCCAGGTCAATACACCAAAGGTAGTGTATTTCATTCGATCAGATTGATAAAACTGCCAGACAACACTTAGGGTGAAATTGTCGTCAATAAGAAATTCGCGGCCCTTAATTTTTAAGGCTTCGCCGTAGAAATGCTGGCTGGTATACAGTGCTCTCCCGTAACCGAAACTGTTACCGAACACATCAGGACCTTCAAAAAAGTGACGATTGAGATTGCGATAACGGTTGAATTTATATTTTTTCTCAAATACACCGCTTATCGAAACACTCATCTCAGACCGTAGCAAATCGAGAGGGCGATAATCAATATGAACCCAGTTCACACCGAGCGCTTGCTGGTCAGGGCCATAGACCATCATTTGGCCGCTCCATTCACCACTCTTCTTGGAAGGCAATATATGCGGTTTACGTCCGTTCACCCGTTCCATCTCACAAAAGGCATCGATACGTGCCCGAGTTTCGGCATTGGTGGGATAATCGTGAGCAACCTTGTATATACCGTTAAAGACAGCGCAAATCTTAGGCCCATCGTAAAGGAGTGACGAGTACACCTGCGTTTGCATATCAGGCAAAATGTGAACCATTGTGCGCAGGTCAGCCGTCCAAAGTGGGGAATAGTAGTGAGCATCTACCAGCATACCGTAAGGATGACCTGCGCCGATAAAGTCAGGCCCCAGATAGATGCGGTCTCGGTCTGAGTCGATGACGCCAAAGGCAAATGTATCTGAAACTTCGAAGCGTGCTGCTAACGGGCCGACAGCATCTTGCAGGCGCGTGTCCATAACATAAGTTGTTCTCCCAGTTTCTGGATCGAACACCGAGGCCCGAGAGACCTTGTTGTACCCAATGTGATTGCCCTCTGCATCGAAGATAGAAGGGAATCCATACCACTCGCCCTCAATAGTCTTTTGCCAGTTCGAAGGTTGACCAGACATGGCGCTCTCCTCTATAGAACCCTGGTTTTTACCCTATTCCTCCACACCCTGATTACACAAAATGCTGCGCATCCTCGCACCCATCTCGGCACCGACCAATCGTTCGACTTGTGCCCAAACCTTATCCACACTGGGGTTAAAGATGGCAGCACGGTTCAGACGATCACGCTCGGCCAGATCGCCAGCAGGTAAGGCTTCGACAGGCAGACCATGGTCTACCAGATAGAACCAGTGTTCCAGATACGCATTGACCGGTTCCTGAATGCGCTCAAACGCTGATTCGTTCGCTCGATAGGCTAACATCCAGGGCGACATCAGTGCGTACTGCTTAGGGGTGAGCTGAGCAGGGGTCAGTCCTTCGATTTGCCTGGACCGTTCAAAGATGGGGGTCAGTGCATCAAAGATAGCATTCATGTAAGCCAGATTGGCGCCTAAGTCGGCGCGTGGGATTAAGTCGAGGTGAAAGGCGAAATGTGGGCCTGCCAGAACCGAATCAAGAGTGAAATGTGGAATTGGACTTTCGGGTGCAGTGAAGGCAAAGATCATATGGGAGTCTAACCCGATAGGCGGCACGATCAGCCCGATGTAAACCATCTTGCGCACCTTCTCTCCGCGAAACAAACGAAGTGCACCGACCGGAACCGTGCTCATCGGCGAAGAAAGGCTGATATAGGGCGCGCCAATTTCTGTCATGTTGCAACGGGTTCGTATCTTCTCTAAGGTATTGAGCGAAAGTTGTTGGGGTAGTGACATTTTTTCTCTCCTTAACTACAGGATTGGATGTCCATCAATCACTACTTTTCCTGGGCTGTACTGTCGGCACTTCCTTCATGACCCAGGCACGGGCCAGTTCGGGAACTTCGCGGCGGGATGGAGATGGGATAACTACCGCACGTTGCCGGCCATATTCTTGCTTGATACGGCGAACATCGATCTGCCAGCCTTTATCGATATATTTCTGGCGCATACGGCGATAGGCAATTTGAATTACGTCGGATTTGACAGAAAGCTCGGCGCCAATATCGTAAGGCAACAATTCGGGACGTTGGGCCAGAACGACAGGGTAATCCTGATTGAAAATTTTCAACACACGCTTTAAAGCATCACCATCAGCCCAGTTCCCCTTGAAAAAGGTGCGCATTTGTGTCCACTTGGTAATGGTGGTATATTCGTCAACCGGTATATGACAGTTGAACAACACCATTAATCCCAGCGGCAGATTTACTTCCAATAAAGTGATACACGGCATCCAAAAACCGGTGCGCGTTTTCACATCAGGACGATCTTCCTTGTAAAGGAAATTCCACAATCCCTTCATGTTACGTTTGGGTGGTTTAAGCGTGACTGTTGCTTCTGCACCGTATGGGTGGAGAATAACTTCATAATCGGGAACTTCCGGCTCTTCGCGGTTGCCAAACGCGCCACCGTGTACGAAGGGAGCGTGTGCTATATCAAGACTATTCTCCAGGGCGCGCTCGTAATACACTGGCCACTCGAACTTCCCACGGATGACCTTAAAGCGCGGATCGTCGAAATGTGGTAATTCAGGCAGGGGTGGACGTTCTGCTTCTGGCAGATCACCCAAAAATGCCCAGATGTAACCGTATCGTTCAACCGTTGGGTACGCATCAACCCGCGCTTTCTTAGGGGGAACCAGGTCGGGATGGGCAGGAATTTTTGCACACGCACCATCTGCTTTATATTCCCACCCGTGGTATGGGCAGACAATACAATCACCGCTGATCCAACCGTCTGAAAGTGCACCACCACGATGCACACATAAATCGCTCAGCACGTGTGCTTTTCCATCCGAAGTGCGATAGATGACAAATTCCTGCTCTAAAGCGGTTACACGAACCGGCTTGTCTTTGACAACATGTGAGAATTCTAAAGGCCACCAGAAATTCATGAGCATGGAATTTCCTCCTTTCTTGGATCGGTTCGCTGTTACTTCCTCCGAACAACTATATGCTTTCCATTCAGAGGCTTTTTTTGAAGAAATGCCAGAATCAGTCTGGCAATTTGCCTGCGAATCTGCGCAGCCGGTCGAGACATCGGCATGTCCAGAAAAGAGCGACCTGTTGTATCGTCCAGCGGATGTGCAATAGAAAAGTGATTTGCGCCCTGGATTAGTACATCATATGCCTGACTTCCTGCGGACTCCTGATACGCTTCGTCAAACGTTTTCGCCACCGGATCGTCTGCTCTCTCCTCCATTCCGTATCGGATGCGGCTACCGGCAATGACTCCATCGCGATCGCCACGTAGGAGCAGGGTGGGCTTACTGGCAATCTTTAACACGGTGCCTGCCGCAAAGCCAAGCATCGTGGAAGCCATTGTGTGACCTGCATACGAAAAAACAGCCTTGACCTGATCAAAGAATTGTCCATTTTGGAGGGCTACTGTACCACCTGCAGAATGACCACCCAGAATGATATTGCTCAGATCTAATGCGCGATAGAGAGGGCTTTTCTCATCCTGGTTGAGTCTGGCCAGACAATCCAAAATCGGTTGAATGGCAGGGCAGGTAGGAGCACTGCCGTAGGTGTCGGGTCGCACTTTGGATAGATCAATACCGGGAGTAAGGCCAATAATACCGGGGAGGGTCTCTGCAACATATGTGTAAAGAACTGTTACTAAATTGGCATGTGCCAGTTTGAGTGCCAGCCAGTGATAGCTTTCGATGCCAATGTTAATGCCGTTGAAGAAGAGCACAATCGGCATAGGTGCATGAGACAGATCTGCCGGTATTATACCCGTCATGTACTCTGCTTGACTATCGGTACAACTAGCACGATAGTACACTTTCAGGTATAGCACGTTGAAAGGTTGACTGGCATTTGGTAAAGTGACGGCGTAGTACAGCGAACGAATCATGGCCTCTCCTGGTTATCCATAACCAACACGAGAGCAGTTTTTACCATCGACAAAGTGATGGTCTATGCAGCCAACATATAAACCCACACCTGATAAAGTTTTTCGTCCTGAACTATTTTCCAAAAACCCGCAATCTGCCCACTAACCTGGTCACTGACTTCTACAGCCGAAACGATTTGCCCTGGGTCGGCTACAGCCTCCCACTCAGTTAGCGCACCATAATGTTTTACATTACCTTGCATTCGACTCCGTGTGGCATCGATATCTTCATTAGTCACAGCGAAGTTTTCTAGCAATTCACCTGCTGGTGAGATCACTTGACAGAAGCCGCGAAAACATCGCGGCGAGGATACCGGCTCGATCACCGGAAATCCTTCAGAAACAGGACCGGCAACACCAAGTAACGTAGCGATCTGCTGATTGGCTAAAAAGAATTTTCCGCCCGTTACCTGCCGCCTGGAATTGAGCAGGATTGAGAAAGAGGTAAAATTACAGCCGAAACGCGGCCACATTCCACGTGCAGTAAGAACTCCCTCACACCACAAAAATCCACCGCCAATGACATCTGGCCCAAGGTAGTGACGTGCCCTGCCTACTGGTCTCAAATCGAACACAAATTCACCAACGCGCCTATTCATTATCGAGACAACTTCCTGGGCCTGGGGCGAAATCCCTTCTGCAATTTGCACAGGTTCACATATCTGAACAACCCGAATCACCCCTCCTTGAGGTTGCAACCGGCGGCGCTGACAAATGACACCCACGTATTCACCCGCTGGGGTGTATAAATATTCGCTCACAAGCCAGTCTCCGATAAAGGAAGGTGGTGTATTCATTGTTACTTCTACCGTCTGATGAATGACGCTTGATCACGTGTTAGGATTTGCTATTGCGTTGAAAGTTCATCTGTTTGCTCGAATTCCAGCACTCCAAACTGCGAGCCGATTCGCTGTCCGCCACGATACCAATGCTGAATGATCGCCTTTTGTTTCCCGTCCAGTGTTGTTACTTCACGCTGCCAGCAGCGCAGATGAGCTTCACGATAATAGAACTGACCGCTCAAAGCGCGACCACCACTGAGCGAATAGCTGCCGACAATCGCCGATTCCTCGGTTGCCCATGCCTGCCATTGATTCGTTACAAAACAGGCGCTGTGTGGGTAATCATTGAATGCACCGCCTGCTATCTGCATACATAGGATTTGCGGACTGCGCAATTCTAGCGCTTGAGAATATTCAAATTCACCTAATGATTGACCTGCCTGATCAAGGGCAGTGAGTATGCCGCGCCAGACACCTGAACGGTGCAAAAGGATCTCACCTCGGCCACAGGTAGGATCCTCGCTTAAGTCGTAGTGCGTTCCGCTGACCAGGGTAGGCTGCGGGTCAGGTATATTCTCTGGCACGCGATCGTTTTGCCCCACGACAACGTACATTAGATGCTCACCACGGGACATTTGAGCTAAAGAGAGTTGCAATTGGTCGCCAACGATCATCAAGAAAAATCGTTGGCTCAGCCCAAGAGCAGGCCAGTAGGCGTTGGCATCAACCAGATTCTCGCTGAGAACTTCCGCATAGCCGATATTCGCTGGTCCTTCGTACAAACGATACCTATCCCGCTGTTCAATGAAGTAATGACCACTATGCTTGAATGGCCCAATGAAGGAGACATTAATGCGTATCCGCCCATCGCCCATCAATTGCACATGGCGGTAGTCAGATCCATTACCGAGGAATCTACCGAACGAATCAAACACCTCAGCGTTGCCTACCCATCGCCCAAAACCCTGAAATTGCATAGTCGGCCTGGCCATAGTCATCAATAGTTAACCCTGCGTCAGCCTGTAAAACTGTTTTTGCTTAGGAGTGCTCTCAAAAAGAACCTTGAGATTGGTACCGGGCGGCTGTGGCGCAATGTAACGTCCTTCGACGAAGATCTCGAGAGTGGCTGTTGCAAATACCCACGGCGTGAGAACGTATGTCTCATCAGAACGCGGCGAAATGCTAATCGTATGGTCTCTTCCTTTACCGTCAGGAACATTCAGGAATCTGCCTTTGGTTCGCGACTCGGGATGGGTTGTCTGGAAGTAGAGAGCCAGCGTATCGAAGAACTGCAAAAGTTTGTAGTTATCGAGCAGAGCCTGGTCTTCAACCCAAGGCATTGACACAGGATCAGACCGCAGAATCTCCTTGAGGCGGTTCTGCCGTTCCAGTTCCCGAATCAGCATGGCATCGGCAGCAGGTTTGTACTCAGGAGGGATCTTGTCAATAAAGATGAAATCTGAAAGCCCATAACGCCCGTTGTATAGACCATACGTGTGCATTGAGGAGAGCAAGCCACAAAAAGGATGATATGCCTCATTGAAATCTGGTGAACCCTGGCTGGTTTGAATTAGGTAGGGCAAGGGCGTTTCGGTGAGATGATACGGCAAACCGGTGTCAGGTGATTGCTCACACCGAGAGTCAATCGCAGCCCAACCTTCGTCATGATGCTCGACAACATAGATCACCAGATCGCGAGGAACAGGAGATTTGAACTCCGAATTGCCAAACGCCCGAGCCAATTGACCACAAGTACGAGCATGGTCAACTTGCTCGATAACAAAGCGAGGAAGACCAGATGGTGCAGATTGAACAATCATAGTCGAGCTTCCACTCTCACGAATGAAGAGAACACCTATATACGCCAAGGTTGTTGGATTCTCACGAAATCCTGGATTTGAAAGACGTAAGTCTTTCCATTCTGCAACTTGTGGGTGATAATACGTCGGGTATTAGGGTCCAGGAAGTAGTGGTTATTGAAAACTAAAGTATTTGAGACTTTACTGTCAATGACGAAGACGTAGTTAAAAGGAGTCAGTTCTGTACCTTCCAAGCTAAGCTGGTCACTGACTGCCCAGCAGTATTTTCCTTCTACGAAGATATCGGTGTGAAAGACTGTCTTACCAACCTCATAGAGGTTTTCAAAATCCTCCATCAGATGCCATGACTTGCCAACCTCATTCCAATACACGTCCATGTGAACCGCAGCGGCTTCGATAAACTCTCCTCTCGGGCTGAAAGTCTTGCATAAACCTTCCCAGCGTCCCATAAAGCATTGATAGGGAATGGTTGAAGAGGGGTCGCCATAATTTTTCATACTCATATGCTCCTCACGCCTGAAAATGGTGTATCTCCTGTTTAAGTGCTAATTTGATACTTAAAGCGATCACCGCGATAGCGCGCTTGCAGAAATTCAATAGGTTCACCGCTAGGACTGAAGACCGTGCGTTGAATCATCAGTACTGGACTACCGTGCGGTATTTGAAGTAATTGCTCATCTAGCTCTGAAGCAGCCACTGCTTCTATGGTACGCAGGGCACGACTATTATGCATTTGTGGCAAATGGCTTATGTAATTGAGCGAACCTCCTTCGAGAAGTGCGTTTTCGTTAATTTCTGCGGCAAGCGCTTCAGGCAAGAACGCAATATGATGTCCAATAGGCTCATCGTCAGCCAGGCGTAGACGCCGGATACAAAAAACACGAGTGTCTGACGGCACATTAAGTTGGGTTGCTATTTCCCTGGAAGCTTCCGTAAAATACTTTTCAATAACCCGCCAACCAGGGCGAATGCCCATGGAGAGCATGAATTCGGTCAACGTATGTCGTGCTTGCGGACTGTGAGTCATTTTGGGCGGAGCCACGAATGTTCCTCGTCCACGTTCACGCAAAAGCAAGCCCTCATGAACCAGATCACTGAGCGCTTGTCGAACAGTAATGCGGCTCAGCCCAAACATTTTTTGTAGTTCCTGTTCAGAGGGTATCAAATCGTTCGGCTTCCATTCCCCACTCTCGATTTTCTCAAGTAGGATCTGTTTAAGCTGGTAGCGAAGCGGCAATAGCGAAGTACGGTCAATAGATGTCATAACGCTCTCCTGAAATGTTATAACATTATAACAATAATACATGAAATGAAAGTGCATGTCAAGGCCTTGCAGGCCCATGTAGGACGTTTCGAGGAGATAGGAATGAGCGATAGGGGTGAGTTCCCGACCTGCCCTAGGCAGTGCGTTGATACCGCGATCGATGGTTTCAGCCTCCCACCACAGGACGCAGGTCGGTGACCTTACGCTTCCAGGCAAAGATGTGCGTCGAGAACCATCGTAAGCGAGTGCATGACGTTCGTCAGTGCCTCGCCGGCTCTATAAATTCGACCGGATTTTTTTCAAGGTTCAATAGGATATTGCACTAAAAAATACCAATCCGAAGGTAATTACTCCGCGCTCCGTATATGGGGGAAACTATGACTCAACAGCCTCATGGTCTCCTGACGATGTTGGCAAATTGAAAGGGGATAATTTCCAGAGAGACAGACCTGTCGCTTCGTGCATAACACGCTGGACAGGTACGCCATCATAAGCAGCCAGGGTAAATTCGACGGCAAATGCAGTAGCACGAGCAGCATGACCACCGATCAGGGAAATACCGTTGGGTGCGGTTTCGTCACGAAATGATACAACAAGATGGATGTGGACATGTGGCTCGGAATCAAGCCATGAAATTGTTCCATGACCTGCCACAATTTCCATTGGACGGGCAAAAAAGAGAGGTGGTTTGCGAATTTTGCGGACAAAGTCGTATTCGACGAACTCTACTTCCGTCAATCCACCGAGCAAATCCAGCGTCGCTGCAAAGATTTGTTCTTGTTGCGCAATCCTCGCAAAGGCGGTATGCAAGGACTCGCCTTCCGTTAACGTTCCCATGAATACCCGTATCGCTCGTGTATTGATGTGGGTAAGAGAAATCATGCCGGGAGTCTTCCTTATTTTTACTTTCCAAGAAAATCTTTCGCCCCGTTCAACACCAGAGTTTGGGCAACTCCTAAAATCATGGTAGCACCGCGAGCGATCTGTTTTTCCACTTCAGCTTTTGTCGTAGCAATGATTCCTACAGCGATACCGACTTGTTTACAGATAGCAATGGCCTCGTCTATCTTCTCTTGAACTTCAGGATGATTCGGTCCATCGCTAAAACCCATCTTGAGCGCGAGATCGCGTGGCCCGATCACAACAGCATCTACCCATGGTTGGGAAATCATCACTTCTAGGTTTTGGAGTAAATCAGGGTCTTCGAACTGCAAGATGACCATTGTCTGCTCATTGGAAAATTCAACGTATTGAGACGCTTTTCCGCTGTAGGCCATATATCCAGAAGCCCTTGATACACCAATGCCCCGCTTTCCAACAGGTGGGTACTTTACGGCTTCGATCAGCATTTCTACTTCAGTCTCACTTCGTAGATCTGGCATCATGACACCTACCATACCGGCATCAAGATATTGCAAAACCAACTTTGGGTCTTTGGAACCAATTCGCACCAAGGGGGTCATGCCGGTTAGCTCGCAAACACGAATAACACTGACAGACCGCTCGGGATGCAACAAGCCATGTTCAGCATCAAGGATGTAATAGTCAAAACCTGCCAGGCCAAACAGCTCTGCCAGTTGCGGATCATCGGAAGAAGAGATGATGCCGACAGCCACCTGACCTGATCTCAACTTTAGTTTGAGGCGGTTTTGCTGAATGAACATTACCATCTCCGAAATGATTTTACCTGTGGGTAATTGTTCGATTTAAATAACACATTTCGCTCGAAGAAATTCGAGTTCTTCATCACTTTTACCAAGTAAAATTTGATAAATCTCTTTATTGTGCTGACCAAGTAAAGGTGGTGGTGTGTAACAATCCTCGTAGGTATCTGAAAGCTTAATGGGGTTACCAGGCATCTTAGTAGAGCCACCGAGGGGATGATCTACTTCAATGACCATGTTACGTGCAATAACCTGTGGCTCTGATAGTGCCTGGGCGAGATTATTAACCGGTGCACAGGGAATACGTTTGCTCCGCAACAGCTCAAGCCAATATTTTTGGGTATTGGTGGAAAATATCTCATTTAGTCGCCGGTTAATAAGATCTCTATTCTTCCAGCGCCCTGGTTGCGCTTTGTTTTCTTCGGTATCGATATCCGGAGCATCCACAACTTCCATGAGGGCATCCCAAAAGGTATCGGTAATCACTGCAATAATGATATATCCATCAGAGCAGCGAAATGTATCGTAAGGTACGTGGACAAAATGGGCATTGCCGAGCTTATCGGGGATTTCGCCGGAGAGAAAATACATAGTAGCCATATAGTTTAGTAAACTTATCTGGGCATCGAGCATAGAAATGTCAACATGCTGTCCGCGACCGGTCACGTGACGAGCTTGCAAAGCGGCCAGTACGCCGATCACTGCCATCAATCCGCCACCTAGATCGCCGATGGGAATTCCGGATCGCGTAGGCGGGCCATCCGGTTGACCGGTGATGCTCATGCCACCTCCCATCGCTTGAGCAACTATATCGAAGGCTGGCAGATGTCGGTCAGGACCTGTTTCGCCGAAACCGGTAATTGAACAGGTAATAATTCTTGGGTTGATTTGTGATAGGTGAGCGTAGTCTATCTTCAACCGTTCAGGGACGCCTGCGCTGAAATTATTGAGGACAATATCAGATAATTCGACCAATTCATAAAAAATTCGTAGCCCTTCCTCGCTTTTTAAGTTCAAGGTGATACTTTTCTTGTTCCGGTTGAGCGTCATAAAATAAGCTCCGAAACCGTTCAAGCTATTCTTGGGGTCTTTCTCCAGTAAACGACGGGTTCCTTCACCTGTCACAGGCGGTTCAACCTTAATCGTTTCTGCACCGAGATCGGCAAGCATCATTCCAGCGTATGGGCCACTAAGCATGTGGGTTAGGTCGAGAACGCGAATTCCATGCAAGGCTTTCATAACCTTCCTTCTAGAAAACTCTCGAGTGCGAAAAAGCTGGCCTACGGCCTGGCTTTTGGTACGCTGATGTCATATCGAAACAGCTTGAGCGGTACGCACGGGGTCTGTACCGAAATTGTTACGCACATACTGATACATTTTGGACGTAGCAAACCAAAACACCAGCCAGGAAATAGCATTGATAGATTGCTCAAACCATTGTAAGGCTATAGTCTGCTCCATACGAGCCATGCCATTGAGAACAAAAACGCCAATTAAGTTAAGGATAAGCAGCCAACCTGCCAGTGGCAAGTTTTGGCGAAAGGCAAAGATGATAAGCAAGACTCCTGTCACAGTGGTTGCCAGCACCATGACGCTCAGCAGGAGACGCTCCCAGGCAGGAGAAGATGGGTACGCTATGTAAAGAGCGATGGATCCCGCAAAGGTCAGGGCAATCAGAGTGGCGGGAGGAAGCCAAGCATGGAACGTCTTCTGCTGACGTACCATGCGAGAGGTCTGCCAGACGCTCCAGGCAATAAGTGTGTAGCCTGGCGCCATCAGAACAAACAGTGCGTCATCAAGCAAAGTCAGGTTAACCTGACTTTGCGAGAGCGCCATAACGAGCTTCCAGCTTGCTTTCGACAGCCCTCCTGCCACTGTTAAAAGGACACCTACTGCTGCTACCCGTCCCTGGTGTGGATTGATATGCGCTACCATCCGTACAACGAAGTACAGTCCGATAGCAGCAAACAGAACCGGCAAAAAGTCCACAAGCGCTAAGGAGAGAGTGTAGGTTTCCATCCTAGCCCCCTATCGTTGTTCGTCAGACCAAAAAATCTCCGCGCCGTCAGTACACTAGCCAGGCAAAGCATAACTTCGCCTAGATTGCCGATATAAAATGTGTCGCCCATACCCAGTCCGGCAGCGATGAACATCAGCAATGCTCCGACTGCCAGCCACCACCAACCAGACTTGCGCCACAGAACAACTCCCCACAATATAAGTAGGAGTATTGTCAACAAAGCCGGAATAGGAGACCCTCTTAACCCACCTTCGTTTGTATAACGTAACGTGTCCATTACAACACGCGGCTGCAGATCGAGTGCTAGAACATCTTCATAGACCCCCAATCCTATGAGCAAGGTAGTGAGAACGCAGATAAGAACGTGACTCATTCTTCTCTGTGTCCAACCTACTCCGGCCCGACGCAGAATACCAAAGCCAAAAATGATCAAAAAAGGCGTGGCGATGCCGTGCACCAGGTATCGGCTGGCGTTGAGCGTCTTCAGGAGCGCACCTTCTCCGATGAAGCGACCCAAGAAAATGATCAGCGTATCATAAGCCAATCCGGCAAGGACGATGATCAACAACAGGACATACGACGTTCGTCCGTGACGATAGATCTGTAGCGCCTGCCATGTAAAATAGGCAAAGGTCAATACGATGACGAAGTAAAGCAAAGTTAGCATTTTGTTCTCTCCTTTGTGGTGCGCTCAATCCGCAGCTCCTACCAGAAAAGTGCGAAGTATTTGCGCAACTTCTAAGGCATTTTGATCACAAAGATAGGGACCGGCGCCTGGAATAATACGAATTTGCCCATTTTTCAGGAGCGAATAGGCAGGTTCTGCTGAATCTCGAAGTGTATCGTATTCACCGCTTATTATCATGGTAGGTTGCTGCAGAGCAGATAATTGTTGTTCGACCGGTTGCTCAAAAACCGCCTGATAGGCTCGTTGAGCTACTCTGCGCGCCATCTGGGTGAGCAATACCTCACGGTGCACAATCTCAAGTGGCAGTGAAGGATCACGTTGGCGAATGCGATGCCAAACGGTCGTCAGGTGTGTTCCATCTTCAACAAGTTCTATCGGTTTCAGGCTTGCTCTTAGTCGATCCTTTTGGGCTTCACTGAGTAGCGGCGGGCCAGAAAGTACTACCTTCCGGACAAATTCAGGCTGGGTATAAGCCATCTGGACAGCAATTGCCGCCCCTGTATGATGACCGAATATGTAGCAAGAGGGAACATCCAGTGCTTCTAGCGCTGCATGAAGTGAGGAGGAAAGAAATTCAATAGAGAACCCATCAGGGGGAAGAAACGAATTTCCAAATCCGGGCGTATCAGGAGCAATGGTGTGGAAGTCATCGGCGAGCAAACTCATCAGACGTTCAAACATTTGTCCTGAGCTGGCTGTTTGATGCAACAGTACCAGCACAGGTTGATCAACCTGCCTGAGTTGTCGGTAGTGAATTTGCCCATATGGTGTATCTGCGTAGCCATTACGAATAGTTGACATTTTTACACTCGAAACATTATAATGTTATAACATTATATAGCGTAATGTGAAGACAGATAGCGAACGAACACGACAACCTCTCACCAGCAAATGGCCCGTTGACCTGACTGATGTTACGCCGTGAGTAGAGTGAATATGGCTTTGAGACCGATCTATATGTTATAATGTTATAACATTTGAACGGCCTTGTCAAGACATAGTCCACGTCTGGTTCGCGGCAATCGTATGTGCAGAAAGGAGATTCTACGATGCCAGACCAACTCGGTTATCGCAAAAAGTTTGGCGTGATCATCCCCAGTACGAATACGATCGTAGAGCCTGATTTTTACCGTATGACGGTGCCAGGTGTAACAGCGCATATTTCGCGCATTCACATTCGTAATCAGGACTTGAGCAGTGATGAAGCGTTTGTAAATCTGCTGAAGCAAATTCGCATGGAAATCAAGTATGCTATAGAGCGAGTGCTAACCGCCGAACCGGATTACATGGTAATGGGCATGAGCGCCGAAACCTTCTGGGATGGCGTGGAGGGGAATCGCAGATTTACCAAAATGATTTCCGATTGGGCTGGCGGCCTGCCCGTGGCCACCGGCGCCGAAGCCTGTGAGCGTGCACTTAAGGTGTTCGGTGCAAAGAAGATTGGC
Organism: Chloroflexus sp. MS-G; assembly: GCF_000735195.1. GTDB lineage: Bacteria > Chloroflexota > Chloroflexia > Chloroflexales > Chloroflexaceae > Chloroflexus. Next base: position 4,908 of record NZ_JPIM01000016.1, on the reverse strand, counting down.
GTCGTAACCCCGTATCAACCAATCGGCGACAACAACGTCGTGCGATTCTTCAATGACCTGGGCTTTGAAGTGACAGCTATTAAGGGGCTTCGCTGTCTAACAGCGGTCTCTATCGCTCATGTAACCCAGGATGAATTGCGCCGTGCGCTTATAGAGGTCAATAAAGATGCTGATGCACTAGTCCAGGTCGGCACAAACTTGAGCATGGTCAGTCTTGCCGACGAGGCCGAGCGCTGGCTAGGTAAACCGGTTATTGCGATCAATGCGGCAACATGGTGGATGGCCCTACGTGATAACGGAATTATGGATAAGGTGTACGGATGCGGAACGTTGCTGCGGGAATACTAATACCAATGCTGTCAAGCAGAACCAGGTATCATCGCGAGAGCGTTATATCCCACAATATTCCGCGATGGTCGGGGCACGGCATTGCCGTGCCTCTACAGGCGGTATCGGGGATCGATCAGCGCACACCTTCTAAGACCACGCTCAGGTGTCACGCACTTGCGTGCGGCGCGCCAGCACAGGATCGATCAGCGCACACCTTCTAAGACCACGCTCAGGCACGGCATTCTACAAACGGTTCGGCAATCGTCGGCGCACGGCTGTAGTTGTAGGGGCAAGGCGCTGTCTTTACCCTTGCCCCAGCAACACCCGATAGATAACACGGATCAGCGTGATGCCCAGGTTAACGAAACTCTCAATCCTCTTACGTTCATTGCACATTGCCAGCGCATAAACGCCGAATGCCTGTCCCAACTGCACCAGCAGCGGTGAACAGTTCTCAAGACGGATAGCGGTTAGATTATGTTCGTCGTTCGGGCTGACCGATTTTTCGTATCTCGAGCGCAAAACCGGCGATCTCGTTGGTGCGATTGGCAATCACTTCGTTGATGCCTATGTTACGGCTAGCGCATACAATGTGCTCTGGTATGCACTGCGTTTCGAGTAGATGTGTCGCCTGCACAAAACGCCCATGTATTACGCTGCACGTTCTTCCGGTATGCGGGCACTAAACATGGTATAATAATGGTGTCTCGACCGGTTTTCCCTGAGGAGGATCATTTGTGAGCCGGCGCCTCAATATTGTGCTGCTTGTGCTGGACACCCAACGTTACGACAGACTTTCGTGCTACGGCTATCCTCGACCGACCTCACCCTACCTCGATGAACTTGCGGCTGACGCGACACTCTTCCGTCGTGTCTATGCCACTGCACAGTGGACGATCCCATCACACGCTTCGATGTTTACCGGTCTCTATCCTTCGGAGCATGCAACTAACCAATCGGCGGCGGTGCTCCCTTCTAGCATTCCGACACTGGCAGAACGGCTGCGGGAAGGCGGGTACATGACGGCGGCGTTCTGTAACAACCCGCTGGTGGGCGTCGTTAACAACGGGTTGCGGCGCGGTTTTGAGAGTTTTTTGAATTACAGCGGCCTGCTGACCTCGCGTCCGAATCAGGCAGGCGCACATCCAGGACTGATCGGGCGCTATCGGCAGTGGTTTAAGGGGCGTTTAGCAATGCTCCTTGACCGCATTCAGAACTCATTTGCGCATTCTGAACTGCTGCTGGAATTTGCGTTTACGCCACTGATGGTGCCAATCTGGCAGACGGCGCTTAGTTTTAAGGGTAACACACCCAAATCGCTCAACGATGCTGCACGTCTGCTGATCGAACGGCGCGGCGTTGAGCCGAATCAGCCTATTTTTGCCTTTATCAACCTGATGGGTGTTCACACACCGTACCATCCGGATCGGCGGATGCTCGAACGGTTTGCGCCAGAGGTGATCCGTGATCGGGAAGCGGCGCGCTATGTGCGTCGGTTCAACGGCGATGTGTTCGGCTGGTTTGCCCCGTTCTCTGGGATAGATGAGCGGTATCATCACGTGCTTAGTGATGTGTATGATGCCGAGGTTGCCACACAGGATGCCCATCTTGGCGTGTTCCTACGCCGCATGCGCGAGAGCGGCGCCCTTGACCGTACCCTGCTGCTAATATGTGCCGATCACGGCGAACACCTGGGTGAAAAAGGTCTTGTCGGGCACATGATGTCGGTCTACAACGAACTGATCCACGTTCCACTGATAGTGCGTGATCCGGTGGGTGACTTTCCACGTGGTGCAGTAGTTGATCACCCGCTATCGCTGCGACGAGTCTTCCACACCCTGCTAAGTGCCGCTGGGATTGCCGGCGGCATCGAGCGTGATCTTTCACTGGCGCAATCGCCTGCTGCTGATCCTGATAGTGGCATAGTCTTCAGCGAGGCAGAACCGCCGCAAAACGTTTTGGGAATTATGCTACGACGACGGCCTGATCTTGTGCATGTGCGCCGCTTCGATCAACCACGTCGTGCAGTGATTAGCGGTTCGCACAAATTGATTCAGATCGGCGAAGACCAGGTTGAGCTGTATGATGTCGATGCTGATCCCCGCGAAACAGTTGATTTGGCAGCAATCTTGCCAGAAAGAGTCGAAGAACTGCAGGCGAGCCTCAGTGCTTTTCTGCGTCGCACCAGTACTACGGCACCGCTCATCCAACGCACTGAGGAAGTGGATGATCCGATTGTGCAGCGACGTTTGAGAGAGCTGGGGTATCTTGAATAACGACCATGTATCCTCCTGTTGATCCAGTTATCGTTCAACTTGGTCCACTGACGCTGCGCTGGTATGGCGTGCTGATCATGGCTGGCGTTATACTGGCAGCATGGGTTGGTGCCCGCCATATTGAGCGACGTGGGCTGGATCGCGACTCAGTGTGGGATCTGTTGCTTTGGGTATTGATTCCAGGATTGATCGGCGCACGCCTCTACTATGTGTTCATTCAGTCACCGCGTGGGCCAGAGGGGTTGGGACGCTTTCTAAGCAATCCGGCGAGCATTCTGGCGGTATGGGAAGGGGGGTTGCACATTTTCGGTGGGTTCATCTTTGGTGCGCTCGGATTGTGGGCGTTTGCACATCTACGGAAGGCGCCACTTCTCGTGTATGCCGACGCGACTGCACTCGGTCTACCCCTGGGCCAAGCAGTTGGACGATGGGCAAACTTTATCAACCAGGAGCTTTATGGGCCGCCGACGACCTTGCCGTGGGGGTTGCGTATCGACGCCGAACATCGTATCGGTCCGTACCGCGACCTGGTTGCATTCCCAGAAACGACCCGCTTCCATCCGCTGTTTCTGTACGAATCGATCTGGAACCTGATTGGCTTCGTGGTCATTTTTTCCATCTGGCATCGCTATGGCGACCGGCTGCGCGATGGAGACATCCTGTTCATGTATCTGTTGTGGTATCCACTGGGACGCTTCTTTATCGAGTTTCTCCGTACTGACTCCTGGTTTTTTCCCGGAACGCCATTCAATGTTGTGCATATTCTTTCGCTCATTGCAGTTGTTGTCGCATCCGTGTTGCTCTACCGCCGATACCGATATTCAACAGGAAGTGCTAAAGCCGAATCATGAGCTCTTCTCCCCGTCTCATCATTCTCGGCCTCGACTCCGCCGAGCCATCGCTTGTGTTCGATCGCTGGCGTACTGATTTGCCCACCCTTAACCGTCTGATGGCGGAGGGGGTCTACGGTGAACTGGAAAGTTGCATCCCGGCGATTACCGTTCCTGCCTGGAGTTGCATGATGAGCGGGCGCGATCCGGGTGAACTTGGCGTTTACGGGTTTCGCAACCGCATTGATCGATCCTATGGCCGTATGGTTGTCGCCGATAGCCGTGCTATTCGGTTTCCACGTTTGTGGAATATTCTCGGTGAGGCAGGATGGCGTGTGGCGGTGATCGGCGTTCCCGGAACCTATCCACCGTCTGTTGTGAATGGTGCGCTAATCTCTTGCTTTCTTGCACCGTCGACGGCTGTGAACTATACCTTTCCTCCGACACTCGCGGAGCGCATTGACTCCTGGATTGCGAAAGTGACACCGGGACGCTCATACCTACTTGATGTTCCTGATTTCCGCTCCGATGATAAAGAGCGCATTGTGCGTGACATCTATACGATGTGTGATCAGCGCTTCGCGGTTGCCGCAGCACTAATTGAGGAAGAGCATCCTGATTTCCTCATGCTGGTTGATATGGGGATTGATCGGATTCATCATGCGTTCTGGAAACATATGGATCCACAGCATCCATTGTTTGTTCCCGATTCGCCCTTTGCCGAGACGATTTACGCATACTATCGCTACGTAGATGCGCAGATTGCCACTTTGCTATCATGCTGCGACCGTCAGACAGCAGTACTAGTGGTATCCGACCACGGTGCGCGTCCGTTGATGGGTGGCGTGCGGATCAATCAATGGTTGATCGCGCAGGGTGAGTTGATATTACGCACAATGCCTGACGAGCCGACCAGCCTTGATCAGGCAGACGTTGACTGGTCGCGTACCCGCGCCTGGGGTGCAGGTGGTTACTACGGACGCATCTTTCTCAATGTGCGCGGACGTGAGCCGCAGGGCGTCATTCCGACAGCAGAGTATGAACATGTGCGCGCTGACCTTGCGGCGCGCCTGGAAACGATGCCTGGTCCAGATGGTCATCCACTCGGAAACAGGGTCTTTGTGCCCCAGCGCCTCTATCGCACTGTACGCGGTGTTGCTCCCGATTTGATCGTCTACTTCAGCGATCTTGCCCGGCGGGCAGTGGGAACGGTAGGCGGCGATGGGATATTCACGCTAGAGAACGATACCGGCCCCGATGATGCCAACCACGCCCAACGCGGGCTATTCATCTGGCACGACCCACAGCGCCCCGGCGGTGGACGACGATTCGATAATGTGCAGATTTACGATATACTGCCTACCCTGTTAAGACGGTTCAACATATCGATCCCTGAGGGACTGCGCGGGACGGCGCTGGAATTGTGATGAGTTTATGCTGTTGATACCGTCTCACAAGGCAGTCATATTTAT
>NZ_JPIM01000015.1 GCF_000735195.1 Chloroflexus sp. MS-G | reverse complement strand
TAGATTGTCAGGAATCTTGTTAACGCGACGGTAATCGACGGCACGGCGACCGTTCCACGAGCGGAAGACTGCGGCAATCGCAGCGCGCAACTGCTCGAACGGGTCTTCGGGAAAATCTACGCCGACGTCTTCTTTGATAATCGCCTTGAATTTTTCTGCCAGCGCGAGCAGTTCCTCGGTGGTCAGATCGGTATCTTGCCGTTGCCCGTGGCCTTTTGCCTCCTCCATTTCGTGCTCGAAGCGGTCACCGTCAACGCCAAGCACAATCTTGCCGAAGAGTTGTACGAACCGGCGGTAGGCATCGGCGGCGAAACGTGGGTTATCGGTAAGACGGGCCAATCCTTCACGGGTCTCCTGGTTCAAACCGAGGTTCAGCACGGTATCCATCATACCGGGCATCGAAAACTTTGCCCCAGAACGGACTGATACCAGCAATGGGTTGGACGGATCACCGAATCGCTTGCCGGTTTGAGCCTCGATGTCTTTCAAGCCTTCCAACACCTGCTCCCACATCCCTTCGGGGAACTGTTGGCCGTTCTCATAGTAGGCATTGCATGCCTCTGTTGTAATAGTAAAACCCGGCGGCACCGGCACCCCGGTTCGTGTCATCTCGGCAACACCAGCCCCTTTGCCGCCCAAGAGATCGCGCATTGAAGCGTTTCCCTCACGGAAGAGGTAGACCCATTTCTTTGTCATAATCTGGTTCCTCCCTAATGCGTCTTTTGTTGAAATCGTGATAGCTGCGCACGCTAGAAAGTGCTCCCTTCCCCGGAACAACTCGGAAGTAGTCTCAAAACAAATTTTTCAGTTGGCCGGTTTGGTCGCACCCCCATGGTACGACGCTGATCTAAGAACGCAATTGTAGATAACGCAACTATACCGCGCTGTATCGCAACTGTCAAAAGATGAGGACGATGTTGGGAATGGGCAGGCAGCCTATACCGAGCGCTAAGGCACGTCAACGTTTTACCAGGTAGTGATAGCGAAGAGGGGAATAGGTGGATACGTTGCTGCCTGCGACCTTACTGATAATGGGAGTGTGAATCTCAAGCCCGTCCGGTGACGTATAATGTTTTCAAAAAGAAAGGAAAAGCTAGCCTATGCAACTCGATTGGGAACGCATCCGATTACCTGTCGGTACGATACAGTTAAGGACCATCGATGCCCACGCTGCTGGTGAGCCATTGCGTATTGTGACTGCAGGGTTACCAGAACTTGTCGGCCACACGATGCTAGAACGGCGTCGCTTCATGCGCGACCACTTTGATTATATTCGACGGGCTTTGATGTGGGAACCGCGCGGACACTACAACATGTATGGTTGTGTAATCACACCTCCGGTAAGTGCCGAAGCTGATCTCGGCGTGCTATTTATGCACAATGAGGGTTACAGCACGATGTGCGGCCATGGCGTGATCGCACTGGTTACCGTGCTCGTTGAGAGCGGTGCGGTGAAGGGAAATGACCACCATGCTTCAGTGACGCTCGACACTCCCGCTGGGTTAGTTCACGCAACGGCAGATATTGAGCAGGGCCATGTGACAAGGGTGTCGTTCCGCAATGTCCCATCATTTGTGTACAGGCGCGATCTCGTCATCGATGTGCCAGGCTACGGTCAGGTCACATGCGATATTGCCTGGGGTGGTGCGTTTTACGCTGTACTTCCCGCGGCACAGCTTGGTTTGCGCGTTGAGCCGACACAAACGGCAGCACTTGTTGCGGCAGGCGAAGCGATCAAACAAGCCGTCAATGCCGTATTACCAGTTCAGCATCCGTATGAACCTGATCTGAGCTTTCTGTACGGAACTATCTTGACCGATAACGCTGAAGACCCTACTCATCACAGTCGCAACATCTGCGTCTTTGCCAATGCCGAAGTTGATCGCTCACCAACGGGAACTGGTGTCTCGGCACGTCTGGCAATTCACTATGCCAGAGGTGAGATCGAGCTTGATCAGACGATAGCCGTGGAAAGTATTCTCGGTCGGCGTAGTATCTTCAGTGGGCGAGTTGTCGCACAGACCCAGATCGGCTCATATCCGGCTATTATTCCCGAAGTGAGCGGGAGAGCTTTCATTACCGGTCGCAGTGAATTTGTCATTGATCCGCGTGATCCACTCGGTGAAGGATTCTTAGTTGATCAGGTTATGATGTAACTTTTCAAGGCAGGTTCTCGCCTCTTTGATCGGGAGGTGAGTCAGCAGTTTACGCTTCCAGAGTACAGGTGCATCGTCTATTCCCTTCTTACGAGGGTGTATTCAACCGACGTGAAATCAGGCAAATAATTTCATCGGCGCTCTCTTCAATCGATTTATCGGTAACATCAATCGTCGTCCAACCATTCTTGCGGAATGTTTGTCTGGCCCATTCCACTTCCTCGTGGGCTGCTTCGAGATTGGTGTATGTGCCACCGAGGTTGACACCCATGCGGCGTTGGCGCCAGCGCCGACGGGCAGCAATCTGCTCGGCTTCGACGATTAACCCGATCACTCGCCGTCGATCAATCTGAAACAAGGTCTCAGGGAGCGGAATATTGCGTACCAGCGGCACATTGGCGACTTTCCACCCCAACACTGCCAGATACATACTGAGCGGGGTTTTGCCGACACGCGAAATCCCAACCAGCACAATATCGGCCTGATGGAGTTCGTGTGGTTTGTTGCCGTCGTCATGGGCAACGGTGTATTCAATTGCCTCCAACCGTTCAAAATAGGTCGAACGGCGTGGTTGATACAACCCCGGCTTGCCAATCGGTTCTTTTTGCAAGACGGTCGCTAATCGTGACAGGACACTTCCCACCAGATCGATTTCGGCTACCCCCATTTCGCGGGCCAGGCGCATCAGTTCACGTCGCAGCACCGGTTCCATCAGCGTATGTAAAATCGTGCCATTGTTTTGGGCAGCCTGTGTTACGACTTCGGTAATCTGATTCAGATCGCGGACATTAGGCACGATGATGAGTGGAACTTCAGCTCCTTCAAATTGGGAAAGTGTCAGGCGAGCAACCTGTTCACCAACCGCGCCCGCACCACCAGACACGATATAGAGGGGTGGCGCCGTTTGAGAGTTTGAGAGTTCGCTCATTCGCAAACGTTTCGTAATCTACAAATGGTCGCTTGTTCGGCACAATGACTCGTAGACGAAAGGGTATAGTTATTGGTATGATACCACTAAACTAGCGAGCTGCGCAGCGGGAATGAGGTATGGAAATCTTTTCAATTGACGGTGCACAGATTCATGCGATTGATGTCGGGCCGCGTCATGCGCAACTGGCCGTGCTCATTCATGGCTGGTCAAGTTCATCATTTGCAATGTCACCACTGATTCCCATACTGAGCCGTCGTTTCCGCTGTGTAGCTGTTGATCTTCCCGGCTATGGTGAGTCACCACCACTGCGTGAACGGGCTACCATTGGGCGATATGCGCAGATTATTGGTCGCCTGATCACCGGCTTGAGCGAGCACCCGGCAGTGTTAGTTGGTCACTCAATGGGTGGCATGATCAGCGCCACGCTTGCATTGCAGGTTCCGCAACTGGTTGATCGGATGGTCCTCCTCTGTCCAACCATCTCTGGTCGTTTATCGTTCTGGATCAATACATTCGTCTCACCGATCACGATGATCGAGCGTATTCCGCTCCTGGATCGGTTTCTTTCGTTGCTTGAACCATCGATGCTGTACGTCACCGATAGCCTAATGAAACCGGCGTCATTTGCCGAGCGTTCAGCAATCAGTGAAGCCGATTACTTGCGCCTGCGCGCTGATGCTCGCCGACCTGGGCAGGGTCGGGTACGGGCTGAATGTTTCGTTGCGATGCGCAATCAGGATTTAAGTGGGCGGTTACGTGAGCTTGAGACGCCAGCGTTAGTCATCTGGGGGGCAGAAGACAATACGGTGCCTTTGCGCGATGCTGGTGTCATTGCCGATGAGTGGACTTCTGCCGATCTCCGCATCATTCCGAAAGCGGGTCACTGGCCACATTTCGAGACACCAGAAGTGACAATGCGCTATATTGCCAGTTACCTGGGATTACCGTCAATTATCGGCGAACCGGATGTGTTAGTGCAACCGGCAGAAGTGACGACCCAGATCGCCGAGTTTCTCGCGAATTCGCAAATTGGTAATGGCTTAAACCTTGCGCAGCGTGTCCGGCTGGCGGCCCATTTAGAGCGCCGACGCTACGCACCAGGGACACTGGTGGATCGGACAAATCAGGAGTCAACCGATCTGTATCTGGTGCAAGAAGGATCATTAGAGATCTGGAGTCCGCCGATAGAAGGTGATCCCGATAGCCAGCGCTTGTTGATGACTGTTGTCAGTGGGCAAATTACTGGCGAGATGTCGTTACTCGATGGTGGCAGGCGGAGTGCTGATCTGCGGGCCGGTGAAGATGGGGTGACCCTGCTGGCATTGCGACGGGAACGACTACGGGCACTGGCTGAAGATGATCCTGCGCTCGGGAATGCGGTGCTGTGGAATATAGCCACTGCCCTTGCTTTACGATTACGCCTGGCTAACTGGCAACAACAAGGGTTGGTGCGGCAATTGCAGGTGCTGCGGCAGGAGGAGTTACAATAGTTTTGTCTAAAGCCAGAGCTGTCAGTTCGCTCGTCAAAGAGAAAAGGCACGATCCTATGGCAAAGTTAACGTATAAAACGGGTGAGCATTCGTGGTTGCAACAGGGGATTATGGTTGGTGGGGATGGGTTGGTCTTTCTGATCTTTGCCTTACTCGGCCGCAGTTCGCATGGCCTGGTCGGTGAGCATCCGCTGTTGGCAGCAGTGCGCGTAGCGTTCCCATTTTTCCTGAGCTGGCTGCTGGTTGCGCCGTGGATCGGTGTCTTTCGCCAACACCCGCCCTCGCGCATGATCAGGCTCACACTGCTAGCCTGGCTGATCGCCTTGCCGGTGGGTCTCGGTTTGCGGTGGTTTCAACTTGGACGGCCAAGCCCGTTCAGTTTTGCGCTGGTTACGTTCCTGACAGTGGCCATCTTGCTCGTGATCTGGCGTGGTGGCTACAGTTGGTGGATGACGCGCCGCACAGGGTGAACAGAAATAGTCATACCGACCACCACAGCGGGGTCTGGCAATCATAGAAAGAATAGGTGCAGGCGAACGATTAGGTACACCGGGGCGGGAAGCTTGGCAACCCGCCCCACGGAACGATCTAGGCAGCGCACTCATTTTTCAGCTACACACTTACCTCTAGTTCGAGCGGTAAGCGTTCATCGATCCAGTAGCGCAAACTGGGGTAACGCAGCTCGATTCCCAGATCATGGCGCATACGAGCGTTACTCAATCGCACCGAAGAAGTCAACGCCCCGATCACCGAGCGGTCGATACCGGCGCGGATACCGATGCTGGGATCAAAGGTGCGTGGCGGTAGCATACCGAGCCGACGACGTACCTCACTGACAATCTCAATCAGACGTAGAGGTTCGTCATCGCCAACGTTGTAAATAGCTCCGATCTGACCAACCTCGGCAGCACGAATGAGCACTTCCAGCGCATCATCAATGTGAATATGGGGAACAAAATTGCGCCCATTCCCATAAATCGTCAACTGACCGCTGGCAATCGCCTCTAGTGGATCGCGATCAGGTCCGTATACCGTTGCCATCCGCAAGATGATTGCTGGAAAGCGATACGCACGCACCGCTTGCAGCACCATCTGTTCGGCAGTGGCCAGAATCGTACCAAGAGGGTATGAAGGTGCAACCGGACTGTCCTCATCTACCCAACTTTCACCCTGATCACCGTAGGGGGCGATGCCCGACGTCCACAGATAGGTACGCACAGTGCGAGCACGGACAGACATCGCGATCAGGTGTTGGTTGCCATCAATGTACAGTGCACGGAGGAGCGCTGAGCCATCGATCAGCATCCGATTGGTGAGGTTGAAAACGACTTCTATGTCGTCGGTAATACCATCAATCGTTTCGGGGCGAGTAAGATCGCCGATCCAGACGGCCATTCCGCGAGCGGCAAGACGCTCAACAACCGGGTCTTCGGCGCTGGAGACAAGACCGCGCACGCGATGGCCGGCAGCCAGGAGGCGGGCAGCCAATCGCGAACCGATGTATCCCGCTGCGCCGGCAATCAGATAATTCGTCATACGTCACCTCGTCGTGTGGGGGCGGGTGACTTCGCTGACACCGCCCAACTTATAGCAGGCTGCACATCGGTAAGTGCGGTGCTTGTCTGTAAACGTGCAGCAGGTTAGTGTTCATTGTAACACCGGCAAGCGCGCATGGCTAGCGGAAATTTACCTGGCAAAAGGTGGGCAAAGAGTGAACGAACGATGAGGGATAGTATGATGGGTAGGCAAAGGCATGACCTCTGCCTCCCCATTGCAAGGTGCGGTAACGAAGGTTGTGCTTATCCTACGGGAGCCGCTCGTAAGCTGGGAGCGTCAAAAATTCAACAAACTCGGAGTCGGTTGTAATTTCATCAAACAGCTCGGCAGCTTCTTCATAGCGGCCATCTTCGTAGGCGGGGCCGAGAATCTCGCGTACTTTCGCCAATTCTTCAGGCAGCATCTGGCGGAAGAGTTCTACCGTAACCTTACGACCATCCTCGAGCACACCCTTCGGACTACGGATCCACTGCCAGATCTGGGCGCGCGAAATTTCAGCGGTAGCAGCATCTTCCATCAAGTTGAAGACGGGAACACAACCATTCCCGGCCAGCCAGGAACCGAGATACTGAATGCCAACATTGATGTTCAGACGCATGCCCTGTTCAGTAATCGGTCGTTCTGGCCCAAAGGCCAGCAGATCGGCTGCGGTCACCTGCACATCATCACGCTGGCGGTCAATCTGATTGGGTGTGGGCATCAAGCGATCAAAGACTTCCATTGCCACCGGTACCAGGCCGGGGTGCGCCACCCATGTACCATCGTGACCATCGGACGCTTCACGCTCTTTGTCAGCACGCACCTTCGCGAGAGCGGCTTCATTTGCAACTGGATCATTCTTAATCGGAATCTGAGCGGCCATGCCACCCATAGCGTGCGCACCGCGGCGATGACATGTCTTGATGGCAAGGAGTGAGTACGAACGCATAAAGTGTGTTGTCATCGTCACCAGGGCGCGGTCGGCCAGGCAGAAGTTAGGATCGTTGCGGAACTTCTTGATACACGAGAAGATATAGTCCCAGCGTCCACAATTCAGACCGGCCGAGTGCTCACGCAGCTCGTAGAGAATTTCATCCATCTCGAAGGCGGCGAGAATGGTTTCGATCAAGACAGTAGCCTTGATCGTACCACGTGGAATACCACGCAGCTCTTGAGCCAGCACAAAGATGTCGTTCCACAGTCGTGCTTCGAGATGGCTCTCTAACTTGGGTAGATAGAAATAGGGACCACCCTGGATGTCAATTGCAGTCTGGGCATTATGGAAAAAGTAGAGGCCGAAGTCGAAAATTGAACCAGAAATCGGTTCGCCATCAACCAGCATATGCTTTTCGTTGAGGTGCCAGCCACGGGGCCGTACAAACAGGATTGCCGGATTGTCGTTGAGGGCGTAGTACTTACCTTCGGGACTCGTGTAGGTAATGGTGCGACGGAGAGCATCACGCAGATTGATCTGACCTTCGATCTGGTTCTCCCAGGTCGGGGTATTGGCATCTTCGAAATCGGCCATAAACACCTTTGCCCCCGAATTGAGCGCATTGATAATCATCTTGCGGTCAACCGGACCGGTAATTTCGACCCGACGGTCTTCGATCTGGTGTGGAATCGGAGCGATCGTCCAATCACTCTCGCGAATATGGGCGGTTTCAGCGAGAAAATCGGGTCGCTCACCAGCATCAATAGCCCGTTGCCGTTCGGCGCGACGGGCGAGTAATTCGAGACGGCGGCCATTGAAGTGGCGGTGAAGCGTAGCGAGGAACTCGAGAGCCTCTGGTGTAAGTATTTCAGCGTATGCGGGTGTTATCGGCGCAGTAATCGTGACTCCGGCGGGGAGTGGTTGGGTGGTCATGAAACCCTCCTTTCATCATGCGGAAAACATTTCCGTTGGTTATTATACCAGAGAAAGAAACAGTCTATGTCGAGGTGATGTCAAGCAGGAAAAAAGGGAGAGAAGAAGCGATTGGGCGAACGAGGGATGCCGGGCACATTCCGCAGCACGAACCCTGGACTTCCAAAATGGGAATGCCCAAGACTCGTCGCTCAGGTCCGTCACCGACCGTCGGAGCGGCGTCTATACCCGATCTTCAACAGCGCTGACCGCATCATTGGCGCGAGAACGGGGGACTGACCATAGCCACCGCACGCTCCACAGGTTGCTCACTCCGCTCTTGTCTCTCTTCAATCCCACTACAGGATCAGGTAAAACGTTGAAAATCTCTGCAACCCAGGCAGATGGGCTTGACGGGTAACACGAAGAATGATAGGTTGTAGAACAAAAGTTCGTTCTTTCAGGAGGTGGATGATGAGTAGTCAAACCGTGATGACCACACCAATCGTCTACCCCGATAGTGATGGTATGCCGATGGCCGACAATACGAAACAATTCCGGGCAATCGTCACCATTCAGGGTAATCTCGATGCCATCTTTCGGGAACGGGATGATGTTTTTGTCGCCGGCGACCTGCTCTGGTACCCCGTCGAAGGTCGGCCTGACATTCGCCGTGCGCCTGATGTGATGGTTGTTTTTGGGCGACCGAAAGGTGATCGCGGTTCGTATCGCCAATGGGAGGAAGACGGAATTGCACCCCAAGTCGTGTTTGAGGTGTTATCGCCAAGTAATACGTTGACCGAACTGGCGGCTAAGCAGGAGTTCTACGATACATACGGGGTTGAAGAGTATTATCTGTACGATCCTGACCGTGGGGATATGAGTGGCTGGCAGCGGCGTGATGGGCGGTTACGAGTGATTCAAGAACTTGATGGTTGGGTCAGTCCGCGGTTGGGAATCCGGTTTGTTCGCACTGATCAGGGAATGCAACTGCACTGGCCGGATGGCCGCCCATTCGTCAGCTTCGTTGAGCTACAGGCACAAGCCGAGCAGGAACGCCAACGCGCTGAGCAGGAACGCCAACGTGCCGAGCAGGAACGTCAACGTGCCGAGCGCTTAGCTGCTCAACTGCGGGCACTCGGAATTGAACCGGCTGAGGAGTGAGTGCTGTCTCTTTGGATCAGTGCAGCATATCCGTAAGATGGGCAGGATGTCGTTCTAGTACTTCCCGGTTCGTGAATGGTAGAAGGAGCATAGCAGCACTATCCCGCTGTTATGATGGGTATAGTACATATACCGTCCAGCAGGGAAATGCTGCAAGCTACATCACGCTTATCTGAATATGGCTTCAGGCTCGTGGCGACGACATTTTCTCTTTCTCGTCCTGATCGTTGAGATCACGCAGAATATCGTCGTCACTAAGGTTGAGCGGTACCACCTTATCCCGCATCTCCGCCGGCTCCTCATCATCTGCAGGTTCATCCAACGGTGCGACAGTTGTATCTACTTGAGCAACGTACTTTTTGAGGGTCAACAATTGCTTCGCCAGAAGCGGCGCCTGTTCGGCAGTAAGTGCTCGTGCGAGTTCAACATCAAGCAACGCCGAGGTTCCGGCGCCAGGTAAGACCGTCGCACGTTTAACCGGTGCTCCGAGACGGGCAAGCGCATTAAGTGCCTTTCCAACAGCACGATTGTCATCGTGCAGATGAATACGCAATCGACTCACCGGACGACCAAAATTGAGCTTGGCTTCGAGCCATTCAAGTATCATCAGTGTGAAAAGAAAGAGAACTGTGCTGACAATTGCTAACCAACCTAATCCCGTTGCTACAGTCACACCAATACCGGCACATCCCCACAATGTGGCTGCTGTCGTCAGACCACGCACCGTCGTTCCGTGCCGCAGGATTGCACCAGCACCAAGGAATCCAATCCCTGAAACAACATAACTGGCAACTCGCAGTGCATCGCGCTCACCGGTTAGTTCGGGAAAGCCGTATGCACCCGCCATCGTTACCATACAGGCTCCTAAACCGACCAGAATATGGGGACGGAAACCGCTCGCTCGCTCGTGATTCGAGCGTTCGAGACCGATTAATCCGCAGAGGATCATGGTCAGAATGAGCCGAAAAATCAAGTCGAAATTAGCCGGTCCAAGTAAGCGCACTAACTCGATGACTACGTCTTGCATTAGTGTCTCTCCTCTACCTCGGAGTACTGCTATAGGCCACGACCTGCTGATACTATGCGAGGACCTCACGATTTTATGATAATCGATGATTTAACCCAACAATACCGAAAGTTGCATTCAGCAACGACTGAAGTGATTGCTTACGACCCAAAGTACAGCACTAATGACGGGCATGATGTCGTAACAAGTAGCAATTGCAGCGTTTCGATGACTAGAACTCTCTCTCGGAACATGGGTTCTGGCGAAATTCAGAACAGTTAACCGGCAGTGACGCATAGGATACGTGCAGGCAGTTTACCCTCCTGACACGAAGGTTATACAACGGTGCGGCATTATGCTATAAGAGCGTAATCAAAGATCGCGGTTCGTCGCCGCATCATACTGCCGATGGTCGTGCCTAGGCAGTGCCCACAAGTGGGCGCCGATGGGTATGATGCCAACCACGTGGTGCCGGACGCCGGAATGGGTACAGGGCAGGTGCAATGCTGAAACGGACGATGAACGGTAGGGGTGAAAAAATTTTTTTTCGCCCCTACTGTCCGTCCATCCCGCCAATCCCGTCCATCCGTTGACCCAATTGATACGGACGATGCAATGGGAACGATTGGAGCGACGATGTCAATACGATCACCCTGATTGGCGCCGCACCCACCAGCGACAGCGGATCACCATCATCCGATGACTGGATTGATCACTCGATGATTGCGTCGGATCGTATGTGACGAATGCCAGCACATCATATCGAAGTTTTTGATCAGGCTCTACCGATGTGTATCAGTATAAACCCGATAAACCTCATCGCCATAAAATCGAACGGCGTCATCCGCCATTCTCCGGCAACCGGAGCCGTCCCTCTCGTGCGTCATACTCAAACAGTTCGGCATAACGTCCCCATTCAATTGCAGTATCAAGGGTACGGGTAGCCTCTTCGGTACCCATAAAATCTTCCAGCTCCGTGAGGAATCTTTCACGGGGCGCACGGTGGTCGGGGCGTGTGGAGAGGACACGCCGGATGTGTGCTATCAACGGAACGCGGTTAATCAGGTGTTCAGCAAAGATCACTTTCCGTTCCTGAATATCGCTCCGGGCCAGTTTCACACCTTCCGGCAACAGGTTAATATCCCCCTCGCGAATCTGTGCAAAGCCCAGTAACTCGGCTGCATCGATAAGCGGGAACAGGTCATCCACGTCGAGTTGCATACCTGCAGCCAATGCTGGCAGATCGCCACGTCCCTGTCCTGAACCTGATTCTACCTGTTCGATGAGACCGATGATTTGCGCTACGTCTGCTTCCGGCAGACGCATTCCCAAGCTCGTATGCTCGCTCTCAACACCGACGGCGCCAACAACTGTTGCTATCGGGGTCGTCATTGCCCGATAGATTGTCTCGACCCTGGCGAGAAATGCAGAATCATTGCGATCACGTGGTCGAGGTAAATCAATCTGTTCGTTGCTGATGATCCGTCCGGGGTTGGAACTGAGAATGAGCACCCGGTCAGCCATCAGAACCGCTTCTTCAATGTTATGCGTCACCATCAGAATTGCCTGCGTCGGAATGAGCCGCGCTTCCCAGAGATCAAGCAGCTCGGTGCGCAGATTTTCCGCCGTCAGCACGTCGAGCGCTGAAAACGGCTCGTCCATCAGCAGGACGTCGGGGTTCGTCACCAGCGCGCGGGCGAAGCCGACCCGCTGGCGCATACCGCCTGACAGTTCTTTCGGGTAGGCGCTTTCAAACCCATCGAGACCGATCAGGTCGATTGCGGCCAGCGCCCGCCGACGGCGCTCCCCCTCTGGCACTCCCATCGTTTCCAGTCCCAATTCAACGTTCTCCAGCACCGTCAGCCACGGGAAGAGCGCAAAGGACTGGAACACCATCGCCATCCCTGGCATCGGACCGGTTACCAGTCGGTTGCGATAGCGTACTTCTCCGCTCGATGGTGAAATCAACCCGATCAGACAACGGAGCAGCGTTGATTTGCCGGATCCGGAACGTCCCAGGAGAGCGACAATTTCACCTTCCGCCAGGTCCAGATTGATGTTGTCGAGCACCAGCAGATCGTTGCCTTCGGGCGTTTTGAAGAGTTTATGCAGATTGCGGACGCTCAGGATCGTTTTCCCGACGCCAGCTGTCGTCTTCGGTATCAGGGTCGTCGCCATTGTGGTTCTCCTTTCGACTAATCCAGACGGAAGCGCGTCTCAGCCAGCGCGTAGAGTCGGCGCCAGAACAGACGGTTGAACGCCAGCACGAGCATGCCCATCACCAGCATGCCCAAACCGACGTGCGGGTTGAACTCGCCGGTGCTCCAGTAAGCGATATAGGCGCCCAGACCGGTCAGGGTGAGGGTCGTTGCGCCCCACGACACGACTTCAGAGACGATGGACGCATTCCAGGAACCGCCCGACGCTGTAATTCCGCCGGTGACGAACGCCGGAAAGATTGCCGGAATGATCAGTTTGCGCCACCATGCCCACCCTCGCAGACCAAGCACCCGGGCAGCCTCTTTCAGATCGTTTGGAATGCTGATCGTGCCAGCGATCACGTTGAACAGGATGTACCAC
The DNA here is from genome assembly GCF_000735195.1 of Chloroflexus sp. MS-G. GTDB lineage: Bacteria > Chloroflexota > Chloroflexia > Chloroflexales > Chloroflexaceae > Chloroflexus. Next base: position 42,403 of record NZ_JPIM01000015.1, on the reverse strand, counting down.
TGCGCTCCCAGAATCATCAGCGGCGCCTGAAACAGGTTCTGCGGCAGCGCATAAGTGGCGATGAGCACCACCGCAATCGGAAAGAGCAGGTTGGCGGGGAAGGCAGCGGCAAACTGCGCCAGCGGCTGCACAAACTGGGCGACTCGCGGACGCAACCCGATCCAGACTCCAATCGGAGTCCAGACCAGCGTCGAGATGCCGATCCAGATCACCACGCGCATGGTCGTGAGCAAGCCAAGCCACAGGCACTCCAGGACCTCTGACCAGGATACTTTGCCCGCAGGAACCATGGGTGCAGCGCAGGCGGCGGCCAGATCGTCCGGCGCGCCGACGCGCTCATCACGCAGCACTTCCGTCATCTCCGCACCGACTCTCGTTCCGCCTGCGGTCGCTGCGCACACATCCGACAGCCAGACCGTGTGATCGGGGTTGACCGTGACTCCGACGGCAGCAAAACGGCGGGCAATCTCCGGATTGAGATCGGTATTGACATTTGGATTTGCCGCCAGAATCCGACCATTATCGAAACCCAGCCCCGGACCGAACATATACGTCGCCAGGAACCATACCGCCCACAGCGCCGCTGCGATCACGAGCGCATACCAGATCCGGTCAATCGCACGATCAATCGGTCGCAGCGATGGTTGCGGTTCGACGCGCGGACCAGGATGATCACCCGTCAGCCGAACCGGAATGCTCTGGCGGATCGCGGCGCCAAGCGCACCCAGGCTGCTGGCGGTCCCCGACCGCTGCAACAAACGCAGCATCCACGATTGTGCAACTTCCTGCGCCTCAGACTGCTCGAACTTGAATTTTTCAGACCAGGCGACGATAGGGCGGAAAATCAACTGGTCGTAGATCAGAATGATTATCAGTAACGTCAGACCGGCATACACCATCGCCGCAACATCCGCCTGCTCAATCGCCAGCCCGACATACGAGCCGACTCCAGGCAGATACTGATCATTGTCGCGCCCGACCACCGAGATGACCTCAGAGGCGACCACAAAGAACCACCCGCCCGATACTGACATCATCGTGTTCCACACCAGACCGGGCATTGCGAAAGGAACTTCCAGCTTCCAGAACTTTTTCCACGGCGAGAGCCGTAACACGGCAGCAGCCTCTTGTAGCTCTCTGGGCGTGGTGATCAACGAGTGATAGAAGCTAAAGGCCATATTCCACACCTGCGAGGTAAAGATTGCAAAGATACTGGCCGCCTCCAGACCGAGCAGGCTGCCGCGGAACATGCCGAGAAAAATCGCCGTTGTCACCGTCAGGAACCCCAGGATCGGCAGTGACTGGAGGAAATCCAGCGCTGGAATGATAACGATCTCAGCGCGCCGCGACTTGGCTGCCAGGGTCGCCACGGTGAACGTGAACAGCAGGCTCAACAGCACGGCAAGGAACATGCGGAACACCGTCCGCAACCCGTAATAGGGCAGGTTGGCAGGATTTAGAGAAACAGTTAGATCAGGCGTCGTCTCATCGAATGGCTGCGATGCGCCCTGAAACGCAACCGTCAGCAACAGGATCGCCACGATCACCAGCGGGACGACCACAAGGTCCCAGGGCGTCAGCTTGAAGCGCGGGCGCAGCACGCCAGCGTCAGGAAACGTCACGCGCATACGTGTCCTCCTGAGATAGTCAAGGATTTAGCAACGAGATTCCATCATCGAACACAACGTCGTCGTTGTCAGGAGGCTTCTCACAGCCGGTATGGTCTCCGATAGCTGCGCAGGATCAGTGCTGCGTTTAAGATTGCCTGCATATCGCGCTGCTCGATCCACTCAGCACAGCGCAGGGTGACTGCAATGCCACAGCGCGGCAACAGCCTGATGAGGAACCGGTCAAAAAGACTGGTCTCCGTCTGCGGCAGTGGTGCGTTGAGTCGCAGCAGCATCTGTTCGTAGCGTTGCTGTTGACGTACTTTTGCCGCCGCCACTTGAGCCAGCAAACTTGCATGCTGTTCATTGGTTGTTTGGGCAGCGAGGCGCTGGTAGAGCAGCGCAATGGTTTGATGGTGCAGCCAGGCACGCTGCAGTGCGTCGATCAGCAACCAGCGAATCGCTGCCCGGTGTCGGATGGAGACGACTGGCAACATGACATTTCCCCGTCGGAATACCTTACTGTTTCGCCCTAGTTGGTGCCGATCAGGATGCTGACCAGATAGAAATAGAGTGCCAGCCCGGTGAAGTCCTTGATGGTCGTGATAAACGGATCGGCGCCAGGTGCGTGATCCAGTCCAAGTTTCAACATCAGCCAAGGCAACATGAAACCCAGAAATGTGGCCAGTGTCACTACTGCGGCAAGCGATAGTCCCACTGCAATGCCAAGTTGTGGCAAACCATTTGGGAGACCCTGCCAGAAATATGCAACAGTGCCGCCGATCAAGCCCAGGACGATCCCCATCAGTGCACCGATTGAGACCTCGCGCACCAGATGCCGTCCGAAGCGTTGCATATTGATATGCCCAAGCGCCAGTCCGCGTGCAAAAATGGTGGTGGACTGGGTGCCCACATTACCGCCCATATCCATAACCAGTGGAATGAACACTGCTGCAGCAATAATAGATTCCAACACCTCCTGGAACTGTTCGATCAGGCCACCAACCGCAAGCCCACCGAGCAGCGTCACGAAGAGAAACACAATGCGTACCCGAATGGGATACAGGATTGAACCCTGGGTCAGCTTTCGGCTGTACACTTCGTCCTTACGGCGCAAAAGATCGCCCACGCCAGCTTTGAGGTACATCGTTTCGGATGTGTCACGTTCAATCAGATCGATGACATCATCGAACGTTACTGCACCAACCAGATGCTCTTCACTATCCACCACTGGGATGGCCGACAGTTCACTGAATTTGAGCAAACGCGCCGCTTCGAGATCTGGCGCAGTAGCTCGAACGAAGAGACCCGTGCCGGAAAGAAGTTCGCTCACTGATCGACTAGGTGTCTCTCTGATCAATTGACTCAGACGCACAGAGCCGCGATACCGCCGATCAGCGCCTATAACGAAAACAATATCAGTTTCGTCCTGGTGGCGCGGCGAGTCGCGCAACGCCGAGAGTGCATTAGCAACAGTCGCATCTTCACGAACTGCGATATAGTTTGGGGTCATGATCCGCCCGACGCTTCCTTCGGGATAGCCAAGCAATTCACTTACCGCCTGACGTGCATCTGGGGTCAGTGTCTCTAGCAGACGCTTTGCGACTTTTGCCGGTAGTTCTTCGATCAGGCGAGCACGATCATCCGGTTCGAGTTGCGTAAGCAGTTGGACACTCTCTGGATCGCCAAGCGCTTTGATCAGATCCGCCTGGTCGGGTGCATCGAGATGCTCGAAAAGTTCCAGCGCTTTCCGCTTCTCCAGCATACGAAAGATGGCGACTCTGGCGCGTACATCCAGCTTATTGAAGGTTTCGGCAAGTTCGACCAGTGACATGCCGTTGACGGTTGTCTTGATTTCTTCGGGTTTGCTCTTTGCGATGACCGCACTTGTCAGGTTCTGCATGGAAGTTCTCCTTTTATGTTCGTTGTTTAATGTAGCCGTAACGAAATTGTTGTTCTGAACGGAGGTGTAACGTTGTGTGCGTCCTTTCCCCGTTTTCTAGCAGCAAACGCCTGTGAGTTGCATTCAACAATGAGACGGCGCTGCCATACTCCGATCCGGCTGTGCGTCCAGCGTCTGCGTTGTCAGTCGATCATTGGTCGTCACACCGTCCGGTGTTGAGCCGTTCTGCGCAAGAGCATTCTTCTGGATCACCTGTCGTACTTCGGCATACGCAAGGCGATACGGTTTGTTCAAGCGAACAAAAGTCATAACCAGCCGTCCCTCCTGATCCAACGTCCAGCGAATGGTCAGCATTGTGGGTTCCTCCTCTCGCCTTCAAATCGAAAAAAGCTGCCCAAGTGGTTTGCTGAAAAGCACAATAAACCTTGCGCACGATCAGATGATCGGCGCCGACCGATATGCACGCCTGATAGAGAGCAAACACTCTCCCTTCGTCTGCGGGTGACGGGCAGACGATTGCAACGTACAATCGCAGATTGTTATCAGAAACTGGAGAGACAGCAGCGCAACGCCGAAGAAGGAAGGATGCAGATACGTTGGTGCGTATCCATCGGGCTTGCGCTCAACAAACAACCCTGGCGAACCCGTCTCGCCAGGGTATCAGGAGGGATGACAGTGAAGGCTATAAGATACTGGCGAGAGGGCGATGCGTCTGGATTGTTATTGCGGCGCGGCGCCGCTGACTACGATGACTACCGTCGTCCATATACACCTCGAACAAAAAACCCTCTGATTGCATCAGAGGGATTGAACGCTTGTGCGAACACTCCCCCTCCGCTTGATCTTAAGCTATCACACAACGTAACGGCCAAAGCGTAGTTACTTTGGCAAAGCCCTTAAGCCGAGCTTGCTGTATGCCCCTAAGCGTCTTTCGACGGGTCGGAGCAGTAACCTGTGTTTGTGTGAAGCCGCGCCTACCAGGGAGCAACTTCTCAGTTGGCGTGCTGAGTATATCACATGATAATATGCAGTGTCAATACTAATTTTTGACTCAATTTTGGGCCGCCTGATAAGATACTCCCTCCCTGACTAATGGTTTTGTTTGCGTGTCATCGTTCGCGTCACAGGTAGAAAAAACGGGTACAATAGAGGCGATGTACCATAACACGAGGAAGTCTATGACAGAGTATATCGCCACAATTGGCCTTGAAATTCATGCGCATGTGCGCACGCTCTCAAAGATGTTTGATGGATGTAGTACCGATTATGCCGGTGCGCCGCCAAACACGCGGGTGTCCGTTGTGAGTCTTGGTTTACCAGGCGCGCTACCGGTGCTGAATGCTCGCGCAGTGGAATTAGCTGCCCTCTGCGGATTGGCCCTGGGGTGTCGGATCAACGAACGCTCGATCTTTGCCCGCAAATCGTACCCCTATCCCGACCTACCAAAGGGTTTTCAGATCACCCAATATGATGAGCCGCTGTGTAGCGATGGCGCCATCGAAATTCGGACGGCTGCCGGTGAAGTGCGGCGGATCGGCATCGAACGACTCCACATCGAGGAGGATACCGGACGCCTGATCCACAGTCCTGATGGTTCTTCGCTAATCGATTACAACCGCAGTGGAATGCCGCTGATGGAAATCGTCACCCGTCCCGATATTCGCACTCCTGAAGAGGCACGGTTAACGTTTGAGAAGATTCGGCAGATTCTGGTCTGGATCGGCGCCAACAGCGGAAATCTTGAAGAGGGTGCTTTACGCTGTGATGCGAATGTGAGTGTACGCCGTGCCGATTCTGATCGTTTTGGTGCTAAGGTCGAGATCAAGAATATTAATTCGTTCCGTTTTGTTGAACGAGCACTGGCCTACGAGATCGAACGCCAGATTCGCATTCTGGAAGCTGGCGGTGTAGTTGAACAAGAAACGCGCGGCTGGCGCGAGGATCTTGGTCGGACCGAGGGGCAACGCTCAAAGGAGTACGCTCACGATTACCGCTATTTCCCTGAACCTGACATTCCGCCGCTGGTGCTTTCTCCCGATTGGATCGCTGCACGGAAGGCTGAACTGCCTGAATTGCCCGACGCCCGACGCATGCGCTTAATGGAGACTTACGGCCTGTCATGGCAGGACGCCGACTTGCTGACGCAAGAGCGACCGATTGCCGATTACTATGAGGCTGCCGTTGCTGCCGTTCAGCGACCTGACGGTGCGAAAGAGGTTGCTAACTGGGTGTTGAACGAAGGCTTTCGCCTGTTGAAAGATCGGGGTGAGCCACCAACAGCGCTCATTGAACGGATGCCGGTGCAGCGGTTGGCTGCGCTCATCGATCTGGTGCAGCGTGGAACGATCACCCGTGCCGTTGCTAAGCAATTGTTTGAAGAGGTGTTCAATACCGGCGCTGACCCAGAAATCCTGGTTGCAGAACGAGGGCTGACCCAGATCAGCGATGATGATGCGTTGCTGGCAGCGGTACGTGCAGCGCTGGCCGATGAAAAAGCTGCTAAAGCGATTGCCGAGTACCGCAAGGGGAAGACGACGGCAATTCAGTTTTTAGTGGGAATGGTTATGCGGGCAACCAAAGGCCAGGCCAACGCCCAGCGAGTACGTGAGTTGTTAGAGGCAGAGCTGCAATGACCCTAACCGGCGATGAGTCTGCCGCGCTGAATCCACTCACCCTAATGGAATCGGCGCGGGAAAAATATACACTAGCACGGGCGCGACGCGAGGTGCCGGAGCTGGCGTTACTCAGCATTCACGGCGCAATCGAGGATACTCTACGGGCACACTTGCTACGGATCGGCTCTCCGGTGGCACTTGGTTCGTTTGCTGGAGTCCTGGAGGCAATGCAAGAACTGTCTCAGGCACCGCTGAGCGCTGAAGAGGCTGATGCAGTGCGACGTCTGCACCGGTTACGTGGTCGCATCGCTCGTGGTGAACATCTCGCGGTGACCGGTGAGACTCTGGCGGCGTACCAACGTCTGGCAGCGATCATTTTGCCACGGTATGGTATCCAGGTACTGCCACCTGCCGAGCAACCATCGCGCTCACGGCCAACCCAGCCGATGCGTGCGCAAACGACGTTGCCCGACGATGAGCCGGTTCGGGTGCGCCTGCGTGACCGCCATACGGTCTATGACGAAGCACAACGTATTCGTTCACTCGGTGACCAGTACAGCACAACTTCTGCCACACGGGTACCGGTCGTTCCATCATGGGTTGCCCCGGTGCTGATCGTGGTCAGCATTTTCATCATTGGGATAGCCGTTGCGTTATTGATCCAGAATCCGGCCCCACAAACATTGCCAACGGTACCGCTAGTTGGTGTATCACCACTTCCAACCGAACAGGTATCGCTAGCAACGGAAACTTCGGTAGCGTTACCAACATCGGCGCCGGTACCGACATCGTCGGGGAGTTCTGGGCTAACAGAAGGCTCGTCAACCGCTGTACCGGGTGGTCTTTCAGTTGGCAGGAAAGCTATTGTCAGCCGCGACATCCCTGCCCTCAATCTGCGGGTTGAGCCGGGGATCAACGCTGCCATTCAAGTCATTCTGGCTCCGGGAACTGAAGTTGAAGTAATCGCTGGTCCACTTGAACGTGATGGCCTGACCTGGTGGCAGGTGCGAAGTGCAGGTATCGAAGGGTGGTGTGCTGGCGAATTTTTGCAGAGCATTGAGTGAGGGGAAATGGTACGAAGGTATGGACGCGACGGACGGCTAGCGATCTTCGTCGGTAGTATGCTAAGGATGGATAGATTTGGCAATCCGAGCCGATGATGCAGTGGCCGGATGTAACAGTCATACGTGTTTTAAAACTGGCCGGTATGATCCGCTTATAGGAATCTCACATTGCTACGGTCAGATAGCTGCGGAGCTGAACAGATTGGTCTTCATCCGCGAAGGGGGATCAATACGATTGAACGTCGTGAGTATCATTACCTTAGTATCTGTCTGATGGCACATTTGAGAACAGATTGGTAAGTTGCATTCTAACGCCTCTCTTCGCTATTGCTGCATGCCTATATTGCCAGATCGAATGGCAGATCAATAATGTCGCGCAATCGTTTACCATCAATCAGGCTCCGCAGCATCTCGTGCTGATCTTTGTTGGACATAACTACAATTTCCAGTTCGTGGAGTGCGATATGATACACACAGTCTAGATCACCGGTTCCGAGAGCCAGAGATGCAATACGTGTTGGTAGTGGTTCAGCAGTAACTGCAACAATGTGTGGGGTGTGACCTTTACGATTCCGGATCAAATTCATCGCCTCTGTTCTGATGTTCTGACTTCTATCACTTCTCATTGTCCACTTGCAGGAAATACTAGCGTGAAGAATTGGTTTTGAACCTTCTTTCTTCCTGAGGGGAGAATACTTAACTATAGCTTGAGCAGGGTCTAAAAGTGTTTCTTCTGCATTAATCTCGTCATCCGAAACTGGGACTCTGGCTATGATGATGTCGGGTTTAATAATATAGTCTACTCCAAAAATAGAAGCGAGTTCTCTATTTGCACGTACTATTCTTTCAATATCTGCTAAATGCTCATATTGATCAAAGTTTGATATAGTTTTCAGATGAGAAAATCCATTTTCCAGGTCTCAAATGGTTGAGGAGACTAAAAGCCTCTGAAATAAAATCCTTCGTAACCTCTTCAAATAGCTTACCGGTTTGTTGATCGGAAATGGGGTCTTGTCTGAAGACACGACACCCCATTTCTTGCAGAACAGCGGATGCAATGTCTTTGCTCGACCTGCTGCTTGCGTCGGCAAAGTTTGGGTAGGATCCTCCAGGTTTTATCCAGACAATCTGTGCACAGATCCGCTCGTGATACTTCTTTCGCAAATCAAAAAAGTTCAAACGTCTTGCGTTCTGCGAAGTTTATAACCCCTAGCCCCGTTCCGCTTCCCCACGGGAAGCGGAACGGGGCAAAGTGGGGGCTGGAGCAAAAGAATATTGAACCCCTCCCACGCAATGGTTGCACGGGCGCGGTACGCGCCCAATGAGAAATCTGGGTTCTTGATCAGGCTCTTAGATCTTACAAATCAGCAGAATGGCGTGATGGTTCATCAGTTCTTGTCTTCTTCTGTGCTCGGCTCTGGGTGCTTCTCCTATACTTTTATGGTAATCCAGGCGTAGCAATGTTCGCCGTTTGTCAACTCGCAAGAGTATACAATTGCCGGCGGGCAAGTTTGGAACCCAATAGGCGGATTGGGAAACCGACTTGCAGTAATCTGTACGCCGACTCACACTAATCTGGTATACTGGCGCCATAAGCGTGAGGAGTCACCTATGAAAAGAGTTGTCAGTATTAGTCTTGGCTCGGCCCAGCGTGATTATCACATCACTGTGCAGGTGCTGGGGCAGCACGTCGAGGTGCGCCGTATCGGTACCAATGGCGATGTAGCCCGGGCAATGGCACTGGTACGCGAGTTTGATGGCAAGGTCGATGCAATTGGTCTTGGGGGGCTGACACCGGTCTTTCGCATTGGTCGCGCTCGTTATCCGCATCAAGAGGCGATCCACATTGCGGCGCAAGCGCAACGAACTCCGGTAGTAGATGGGGGGGTCGTGAAGGCAACGCTTGAGCGGTGGGCGATTGCGCAGGCAGTACAGCAGATTCCTGCTCTGCTGCGGTATAAACGAGTATTAATTACCAGTGGCATCGAGCGGTACCAACTGGCCGCTGCGATCAGTCAGTATGAACCGGAACTGCGTTTTGCCGATCCGATCATTCACGCTGGCATACCCTTTCTACCACCGCCACGTTCAATCGCACAGCTCGAACTGTATGCTGCAACGGCGCTTCCGATTCTCGCGCTCCTGCCTTACCGCTTTATCCATCCTGTCGCACTCGGTCAGGAAGGTTTTGACGGACGTGCCGTCGATCTTTTCCGCTGGGCCGATGTGATTGCCGGTGATTTTGCTTTCATCCGGCGTTTTGCGCCAAATGATCTGACCCGCAAAACCATTATTACTGATGATCCATCACCTGCCGAGATTGAGGATTTACGGCGACGCGGCGTGACGACATTGGTAACGATGACCCCACCGCTGAACGATCAGCGACCGTTTTTGGCGGCTGATGTGCTAGAGGCGATCATCACGGCCATTACTGAAAGTCCTCGTCAGCCTGCTGATGGGGAGGTGATCGATTTTATCACTGCTGCGGGCTGGGAGCCGACGGTACAAGACCTCAATCCTCGCCCCAAGCCTCGCTTTGCATTTGTGATCCATCCGTTGCGCACTGAACTGATTGCGAGACATAAACTTTTTCGCTGGACGCGCTATCTCCCACCGCGTCTGGTAGAGGTGGTCGCTGCCCATTTCCCACCCCTGTACCTCTCGCGAATCCGTGGGATTCGCTCGAAAGCGACCGGTGAAGAGGTTGAGGGTATCTTGCTCACGTTGGGGGCAACGCCACGCGAAATGATGCTTCGCCCACCTGGCTTTACCTACCGTCGTTTGATTAAGGCGGCTCGCATGGCCGAGCGGATGGGCGCTCAGCTTATGGGGCTGGGTGCATTTACCTCGGTGGTGGGGGATGCCGGTATTACAGTCGCGCAGAAGGTGAATATCGGTATCACATCGGGCAATTCATTGACAGTGGCTGCCACGCTTGAGGCGGCAAAGCAGGCTGTATTGCTGATGAAAGGTGGTCGGCCAGAACACGTGCGAGCAGTGGTGATCGGTGCAACCGGTTCCATTGGCGCGGTGTGTGCCCGTTTGCTGGCGCAGGCAGTGCATGACGTGGTACTGGTGGCTCCGCGTGCTGAACGACTGATTGCCTTGAAGAAGCAGATTGAAGCCGAGACGCCCGGTGCTCGTGTGGTGGCGGCAACGTATGCCGATGCCTATCTCGGCGATGCCGATCTGATTATCACGACGACCAGTGCGCTGACCGGTAAGGTTATTAATATTGATAAAGTCAAACCTGGTGCTGTTATTTGCGATGTTGCGCGTCCGCCAGATGTAAAAGAAGAAGACGCCCGTCGGCGTCCTGATGTGCTGGTCATCGAGAGTGGAGAGATTATTCTCCCCGGTGAACCAGATTTTGGCTTCGATATCGATATGCCACCCGGTACCGCTTATGCCTGTTTGGCAGAGACGGCGCTCCTGGCGATGGAAGGCAAGTTTGAAGACTACACGTTGGGGCGCAATATCGAGATCGAGCGGGTTAAAGAGGTCTACCGGTTGTGGAAGAAGCACGGCTTGGAGCTGGCGCGTCTGCGTTCGTTTGGCGTGTATGTTACTGATGACATGATCGCCGAGAAGCGGCGGTTGGCCGAAGAACGCCGTCGCCAATTGGGCCTTCCTGCTGAGCGCGTGTTGGATCAGTCGTCGTGAAGTCGCCGCAGCTCGAGTGGTTGACCGTTCAGCCCCCATGCCCACACGCAGCACCGCCAGTGGTGTTGGTGCATGGCGCCTGGCACGGTGCCTGGTGTTGGGTCGAGCGTGCGCTACCTGATCTGGTAGCGCGGGGCTTGACGGCGCATGCCATCAGCCTGCGCGGTCACGGCTCTAGTTCACGAGCCGGACTGTTGACTACCATTTGCGATTACGTGCAAGATGTACGAACGGTGGTGAACGCACTACCTCAGCCACCAATATTAGTTGGACATAGTGCCGGTGGTTATGTTGTACAACTATGCTTAAGTGGTCGGTGCGGCTCGGCGCCTAGGGCTGCCGGTGCCGTGTTATTGTGCAGCTCACCAGTTTCCAGCCCAGCTTACTTTTTACGTCGTTGGCGCGAACGGAAACCAATGGTTGACATCCGCTCCCTGTTGCGACGAGAAATCAGTGCAGTACGAGCAGCTCTCTTTCGCCCAGATATTGCTTTAGACGATCTTGAGCGTTACCGCCGACAATTGGTCAGTGAGCCGCCGCTCGTAACCCTGACCAGTATGCTGATCCGCCCGCGTCCGCATGTCGTGCAGGTACCGGTATTGGTCATTGCAGCCGGAAATGATGCTATCTTCGATCTCCCTGCTCAGCAAGAGCTTGCTGCTGCATATCGTGCTGAATTGCTTGTTATCCCTGAAGCCGCGCACGATCTTATGCTCGACCCGGCCTGGCCAATGGCAGGTGCTGCAATTGCCCGCTTTGCAGTTACGGTTGGGCAGGCCATTCCAGGTGGTTAGAGTGGCTAAGCGATGTTCTTTTTTCCCGTAAGCTGGCCTACATCTTGTCGTGTCACCTGTGCATATTTTCACGAGTACGCTAGTAGCGGCGGGTGCCCAACCCGCCGCCGTCACTCGCTCACAACACCACTACCGGGCAGGGAAAAACGGTGAACACCGCTAGATGCTGGCAGAACACAGGGTATGCTCTTTGTCAGTCTTCCCGCTCTCCCTGGTTAAGTAAGTTGTTCAGCAGGTGTTCAGGGACCTGTACGGCCACGACTTCACCCTGCACCGTTGTCTCACCATTTGCTTCGATCCACGCTTCAACGATCACTTTGCGACCAGACATCTCTTTGACCCGTCCGTGAATGACCAGTTCGGGTCCGAGTGGTGTCGGGCGCAAGAAGTTTACTCGCAACGATGCCGTGAGATAGCGTAGGTACGGCGCAGTACCCGGTTCACGCCCGGCGGCAGCATAAGCTGCTGCTGCTGCCGTTCCGGTACCGTGACAGTCGATCAGTGAAGCCAATAGTCCACCGTAAACATAGCCGGGTACTGCTGTATGGTACGAGAAAGGTGTAAAGCGTGCAATGGCTTCACAACCGTTCCAGACACTTTTGATCTGTAAACCATCGAGATTAAGACGGCCACAACCGTAACAGTGACTCAGTTCATCGGGATAGCTGTCTTGAATGGCGTTCATGGTTTTTCCTAATGCTGATAACGACACATTAGGGTCGTCGGAGATAAATCCATGCTGAGGGGCCTCGTTGCCCCATAACAACAGTCTCACCAGGTACAAATTGTTCGATAATGAACCGCGATTGAAGTGCTGCTAGGAGTAATGTCTGTTCGATGTGAGTTTTCAATATCGCCGCATCAGGTGTGGTTGGGGTACGCAGATGGGCGAAGAACGCAAACAGGCCACCTGGTTTGAGCAACCGCCGCACTTCATCAAGGTAAGCGTTGAGTTCTGGTTCGCTGAAACCATGACCACAGCCGACGTCGATTGCCAGATCGTAGGGTTCGGTTAGAAAATCCAGACGAGTGGCATCGGCGACAAAGAGACGTACCTTATCAGCGACACCAGCGGCTGCCACCCGCTCGCGAGCGATAGCAATCGCTTCAGGAACAAAATCAATTCCGTCAACCTGCCAGCCGGCACGGGCCAACCAGATGCACGCTCGTCCGGTGCCACAACCGAGATCGATAGCCCGCCCAGGGGGTAACTCGTTGCTTAAGGTAATAATTTCAGGTGGTGGTTCTGAATGATCCCAGGGAATCTCTCCTGACAGGTAACGTTCACGCATGCGATGGAAACGATCAGACATACCTGTACCCTCTGAGCACTATTGGCGTGATCGCTTTAAGGCTCGCTCAATGTCTCTTGCCGCATCGCGGCGGGCAATATCCTCACGTTTATCGTAAATCTTCTTACCACGCGCCACTCCAAGCTCGACTTTGGCCCGTCGTCCTTTGAAATAGACCTTTAGCGGCACGAGGGTCATTCCCTTCATCCGTACCAGCCCATTGAGACGGTTGATCTCACGTCGGTGGAGTAAGAGCTTGCGTGGTCGGAGCGGATCGTGATTAAAGTACTTGCCCGACTGTTCGTAAGGAGCAATGTGAGCGTCGTATAAGAATACCTCGTCGTCAATCACACGGGCAAAACTGCCGCGCAGATTAACCCGTCCGGCGCGTACCGATTTGATTTCGCTGCCGGAAAGGACAATGCCGGCTTCAATTGTCTCTTCTATATCGTAATCGTGGCGTGCCTTGCGATTTTCGGCAACCACTCCCGAATGATGTGTTTTCGCTGCCACGTTTCACTCTCTCAAAATAACGTTTGATGTGTCAATGGTACCGATTACCTGTTCTCAGTAAGCATTCCTCGCCGTGATAGGTTTCCTATCCCACCTTCCTTCACTCATGCCAGGGAGATATGTTCCAATTATGGATTGGTAAAAGAGTTTTCGTTGTCTGCTCTGGCTCGATTGTGCGGATAGGCCCGCAACAGGTCAGAGGGAAGGGATGGGTGAACGCATGTCTCAATAGCACTCCCCAGGCCAACCGTTGCCCAAAAGAGGGTTGCCATATGGCTAAACTCGATATTGAAAAAGTAGTGGTCGGCCACTCCCACAGCCAGTGCTGCCACTAACGCGCCCTGACAACCAAGGAGCCAGCTAGCGAGTTCGTCGTCGAGTGCGGGCAACAATTGCAGACTGCGCGTAAACCAGAAGCCGATCAGACCGAGAAAGACTGCCAGCCCGACCAAACCCATACGCTGGGCAATTGCCAGATAGATACTGCTCACACCGGCTGAGAGATCGAGATCGGGTGCCTGACCAAAACCGATCCCGAATACTGGGTAGCGCTGGATAATGGCAATCGCATTGGCGTATTCGCCGAGTCGCATCTGTTGGGCCTGATCGCGAAATTGGATACCGGAGAGCACTCGTTGGATGAAATCATCAGCGTACCCCAAACCGACGAGGAGCACCGCACCGACGGTACCTACCACTATCATGTACCGCCAGAGACGAGGGTAGCGTACAGTGGCGAGAAACGCTGCTGCAATAATCAGACCAAACAGGGCTGCCCGTGAGAAGGTCAGCAAGAGGGCCAATACCTGTAATCCACCAAGCGTAGCCAGTACCCAGCGGGGGAGGATTGGTTGCGGTGTAGCCAGTTGCGTCAGCGTCAGCACTGCTACCAGCGCCAACATGCCACCAAAGCTGTTTGGGTCAACCCCCAACCCAATTGCGCGCTCCAGCCCATTAGGATCGTCTTCGATGTACCGTAGCACGCGACCGCTGGTCGGATAGCCGATCCGACCAAGTGAAACCAGGAATTGGAGCGCTACGGCATCTGGTAATGTCCATAAGACCAGCCCGATGAGCGCCGATATGCCGCTCACAACTATCAATGCACGTATCGTGAAACGGAGCGTAGCGCGATCCCGAATGCAATTAATTACACTGAAGTAACAACCTACCCCCAATACAAACTTCGCGTAATTATGGAGCGTTTGCGGGTCGGGCAAACCACGCGCACCCAATACCAGCGAGAAGAAGGTTAATCCTAAAAAGCCGATGAGCGGGACCCCCAGCGAGCCAAGCCGTACATCGTAGGTGTCAGAACGGGCCAGGGCACGGAAAAGCCAGACAGCATTCAGAGCCACCAAAACCAGGGTGAGAAAGTTCGGCGTAATGATGGCTTTAAAGGGCAACGTGCCAAAGGGGATAATGGTAGCAATTGCAAGCGTAGCGATCAGGCCGGTCTGGACACTCACCAGCAAAGCCGTAACGACGAAGAGAGCCAGCACACCGGCCGCAGCATAGAGCGGCCCGAGAGCGGTAATGCCCCCAATCAGGCCGCCGGTTATTAGAGCCAGGCAGGCTATCAGTATTGGCGATTGCACCAGCCGGTCACGCCAGGTTGGTTGGTGTAACAAAGGGTTAACGAACATACGGCATATCAGAAATGCGCATCAATTTATCCCAGCGGTGTGTTGCATCGATATACCGCACCGTTCCCGAACGCGAGCGCATCACTACGCTGTGCGTGCGTGCACCGCCGCCAAAATATTCTACGCCGCGCAAGAACTCGCCCGACGTAATACCGGTTGCTGCGACAACAACATTTTCTCCGCGCACCAGATCGCGAGTCGTCAGCACTTGCTTCGGATCGATGCCCAACTCGGCGAGCCGTGCCCGTTCTTCGTCGTTACGCGGCCAGACTTTGCACTGAATCTCACCGCCTAGACACTTAAGCGCAGCAGCGGTCAAGACTGCTTCTGGAGCGCCGCCGATCCCCATCAGGAGGTCGGCAGGTGGATTTTCAATACTGGTCATAATACCGGCGCTCACATCGCCGTGGGGTATCAGCTTGATGCGGGCGCCGACCTCACGAATCTGACGAATCAGATCACGGTGGCGGGGACGATCAAGTACAACTACCGTCACATCTTCGACTTGCTTGTTGAGGGTGCGGGCTACGGCACGAATGTTGTACGCTACCGGAGCATTAATATCGATGACGCCTTTAGCCCGTTCGCCAACGGCCAGCTTATCCATGTATGGAATGCCGCGCCAGTTGTAGAATGAATGGCGTTCAGCAACTGCGACGATGGCAATTGCGCCGGGCATTCCTTCTGCTAACAATGTAGTTCCTTCCACTGGATCGACCGCAACATCGAACTCTTCGCCTTCACCGGTACCTACCCGTTCACCGATGTAAAGCATCGGTGCCTCATCTTTTTCGCCTTCACCAATAACGACAATCCCATTCATCGGTACGCTGTTTAGCGCCATCCGCATTGCATCAACTGCAGCCTGATCGGCGCCATTCTTATCGCCCCGACCCATCCAGCGCCCCGAACGTAGTGCCGCAGCTTCCGTTGCACGTACTAAATCCATGCCAAGGTTACGCTCCATCGCGAACCTCCGTTCTCTTGCCGGCAATCCCTGCATACTGGCGCGCCGACTTCACGCCTGACGTTAATCTGAATTGTAGCATAGATGAAACGGTTTTGAGATCAGCGACACCGGGCGAGACAGCGCTACGTGGTGTTTTCAGGTGATGTTCGCCGAAAGACGTTGTTCACCCTCGTCATCGGAAAGCGCTTTTGTGCGATGTGTTTTGTCTGATGAACTTCTTGACGGTTACGTGTTATAATCTTGCCGTAGAGGAATAGGTTTAGATGTGTTTGGTAAGTGAGGCTACCGATGCAGAACTTGTGGCACGATCTGGAACCCGGACCAGACGTTCCGAATGTAATTCATGTCGTGGTCGAAATCCCTAAAGGGTCTCGCAACAAATATGAATTTGATAAGCGAATTGGTGCATTTCGCCTTGACCGGGTGCTCTATTCCGCAGTACAGTATCCCGGTGACTATGGCTTTATGCCACAAACGTACTATGATGACGGTGATCCGCTCGATGTTTTGGTCATGACAAACCTGCCGACCTTTCCCGGTTGTATTGTCGAAGCACGACCGTTAGGTCTGTTCCGCATGCTCGACAAAGGTGAACCTGATGATAAAGTGCTGGCAGTGTTGCAATACGATCCCTTTTTTGCCGATTATCACAACTATACTGCCCTGCCGGCGCACTATCTGCGTGAAGTTGAGCACTTTTTTACCGTTTACAAAGACCTCGAAGGATCGCGGGTTGAACCGGTTGGCTGGGAGTCGGCAGATGTCGCTCGCGAGCGGATTCAATACTCAATTGATCGCTACTGGGACATGCGTGCCGGTCGCGTGCTCAAACGTGCCTGAGCAAACATCCATGACGTCACGCCGTTCACTTTCGCATCGTACAGCCTATTCGGCTGGCGGTGTTATATACCGAATCGTTGCCACGCAGATCGAAGTGGTGCTTATTGCAACCGACCGTGGTGAGCGTTGGGGCCTGCCAAAGGGGCACGTCAACCGTGGCGAAACAGCGGAGGCAGCGGCCGTGCGTGAAATTGCCGAAGAGACGGGGTTGGAAGGTGTGGTCGAGCGCCATCTAGCTACAATTGAATACTGGTTTCGCTCGGGCGCTAGTCGAATCCACAAGTATGTCGATCTGTTTTTAATTCGGTACGTGCGGGGTGAGGTGCGTCCTCAGACTGGTGAAGTTGATGATGCGCGCTGGTTTCCGCTTGATGAAGCCCTTCGACGGGTTTCCTTCGAGCGAGAGCGCGAGGTGTTACTGTTGGCCGGGCAGTTGCTCGGTAGGGCGACCGATCATTCGTAATTGATGTCCGGTAGACCGGCGTAAAAAAGATTGAGCGAGTAACATCTGGACTGCTGAAGCATCGCTCTAGCAGTCCAGAAAATCTGATGCTACATCCCGACGTAGCTCAGGCAAGAGATCATGTTTTAAACTCACGTTAAAACCGTTCTGCGTTGGCAGGGTGTTGGCAAGAGTATCATCGCTCCTGCGGACTAGTACGTATGCAGTATATCATTGAAGTTCAACTTGATGAGGGCATTTCTGCCGATACGGCACTCATCGAACGCGCCGCGACTGCCGTGCTGACGGCTGAACAGGTTCCTTACGGTTGCGAGATCGGTATTCGGGTAACGACCGATGCGGAACTGCATCGGCTTAACCGCGATTTTCGGGGAGTTGATGCGCCAACTGATGTGCTTTCGTTCGCCGATGATGGTGGCGCCAGTCCTTTTGTGACTGCACCTGATCAACCCCGGTATCTCGGTGATATTGCGATTTCGTTCGAGCGCGTTTTGGCTCAAGCTGTTGAGCATGGTCATAGCCCGGCGCGTGAACTGGCCTATCTGACCGTTCATGGTGTACTTCATCTGCTCGGTTACGATCACGAGCGCAGCCCTGCTGAAGCGGCACGCATGCGCGAGCGTGAAGAGGCTGTTATGGCAATCCTCGGCTTACCTCGTGTATAGTTGGCTTACCTGCTATCGCTACGAAGGTGGCCGACGTGTAGCGTGGCTAACGTCGGCCAAAGAGTTTGTCTACCCCGTAGTCAATAACCAGGTATATTCCAACCGCCAACAAGAGCAACCCCCACCACGGCATCTGCACAAAGATCACGACGTGCAGCCGCGACCAGATGAGCCAGAAGACAAACAGAATGATTAGGGTGCTGATCAATGAACGAAGTTGGTGTGGCATAGAGTGTTATCTCCACCAGTATAATATCAACCCTTATCATACCCTATATTCCAAAGAGATGGTTGAAAGGGTGTGCAGTTGCGTTCGTTCTAGGTGTTTACGTTCATTCCGTATAGCAGAGAAGGTGAGGGTGATCGATCACCAGCATGGTTAGAGGTGCGCCAGCTCGCGTTAGCACCGATCCGAAATCCCTTGTTCCGAGCAATGTAAGGTCAGCGCAGGTCGTGCTCAGCCAGATCAGTGTGTTATCCGAAAGCGTCATCTCTCTGTGGTCTGTGGTGCGACAACGTTCGGTAGCACCGGCGCCGTGATCATCGTCGTGGACACCGGTAGGGGTGAGGCGTCGCCTCATCCCTACCGGTAAATCGTCTTGCCTCCATCGACAAGGTTCATCCGTCGTGAGGTGATGATGGATTGTTTAGGTAGGCTCTTCATTGCGCTTCGTAGCGGTAAATGCAAGCGTGTGTCGGGTGGTTCTCTTTACCGCCTGTTCAGCACAAACGTTGTTACTGATCTTGGTGTCGTTTTCCTGACAAGTGCTCAGGCAGGCTGGCCGCTTACTACTCGCACAACTGACCATATAACAGCGATAATGATCACAAGCCAGATGGCAACCACCATGATTGCTCCGGCCCGACTGATCGGTTTTCCTTGCTGCAACAACACTTCAGCTTTCTGCCGGGCATCACTCATTACTTCAGATGGTATCATTCTTAGGGCCAGTGCAATTCCCAGCGGTGTGATAACTATGTCATCGAGGTAGCCAAGGACAGGAATAAAGTCTGGGATCAAGTCTATGGGGCTAAACGTATGTGCTACCACCAGACCTACGAAAACCTTGACGTACCAGGGAACTCGTGGATCACGAGTGGCTATGTACAGAGCGTAAGCTTCTCGTTTTAGAGCACGAGCACGATGTTTCAGTTTGGTAAGCAAAGCGCTTCTCCGGGTGCGGGTAAGTCACCGTTGGTCTGCCAGATTTCGGCAACGTTTTCAGTTTTTGGTCAGGGTTGATACGCCGATCATCTCCAGCCTGTGGTTTTTTCTGAGGTTATGATCAAAAACCCAGATTTCTCATTGGGCACGTACCATACCCATGCGACTATTGCGTAAGGGGGTACCAACATGCTTTCGCGCCAGCCACACTCCTTGCCCTCTTCCTCACTCTCAATCAGCTTCTTCATCTGGCGTTGGTGTCGATAGTGATTTCACCTCACCGGCCACCCGAATATGTTCACAAATAGTAGCTCGCTGACCGAGCACGAACACCCGATGCCGTGCAACCGGACGCAATACCGGTGCTGCCTGTGCCCGTACTTTATCAAGCAGTTGCTGATCGGCAACGAGGGTTACCAATCGTCCGCCGGGCTTCAGCACTCGTGCAATGTGGTATAGCACGTCACGGTAGAGTTCACCCAGGTCCTCCCCCTCGCTAATCTGATTGCCAAAGGGTAAATTGACCGCCACCTTATTCACACTGGCGTCGGGTAACGGTAATCTGATCGCGTTCCAACGTCGGATCACGACGTGACCGCGAACATGCCGAAGATTAGCATTCATTGCAGTCACCGCCGCCGGACTAATATCGCCGCCGTAAAGTGTGGTAAAAGGCCCGGCTGCTGCTCGTTCTAGCAGCAGTGTGCCGGCGCCGGCCATCGGATCGAGAAAGATGTCATCAGCTTCGGGATGGGTAAGCATCACCATCGCCGCCGCCAGTGCTGGACGCAGCGAGGCCGGTAGGTGTGCAACCTTCTCACGTTGTCGCATTGAGCTGTCTGTTAACCGAATTGCGATGATCAGCTCTTGTTCAAGCAGTGTGGCCCACACTTCCAGTTCGGCTTCTTCATCTACCAGTTGCCAGTGTCCAGGCCAGCCGTCACGGATCGCATCGGCTACCGCCCGGCCAACCTCATACCGGTGGAAGTTGTGTTTGCCTACCATACGGGTAACGACGCGAAAACGCCCGTTGCGTTTCTTACCGTTGAGGCGCTGCCAGAGTTCCAGTGCCGGTTTGATCGTTTCTTCGTTGCGCGTAGCGGCGTGTATCTGGCGTAACCCCCGTTGATCGGGTGCGATTTTGAAGCCGCGTGCAGCGACTACGAAGACATCTTCGATGGTTCGTAGTGCCATAAGCGAACGGATTGAACCGCGATGATCGAGCAAGATGAGATCGTTGCGTGCTGGTACACCACGCACACCGAGCTGACGGGGTGCCGGTCGGTCGGCGGTGGGCCGAATCGTCTGTTCCACTTCTCGCCACGTGAGCGGGGCCAGTCCAGGCAGAGTTTGTAATATGTAGAGCATAAGAAGCTGTGATCCTACAATGTGTCAATATAATCGGTGATGATGTGATACAGCGTAGTCAAACTGGCAATGTCAACCCATTCTTCTGCCGAATGCAAGCCAGCGCCAATCGGGCCAAGGCAGATTGCCGGAACGCCAATGTGTGAATAGTAACGGGCGTCGGTTGCAAAGTGTTCGCGGTAGAAACGTGGTGACTGGCCGGTGTGGCGCTCAATAATGTCGGCTATTCGCTCAACATCGGGGTGTTCAGGGTCAGTACGTAAGCCAGCACTTGCCATCACGCTAACAAATTCCGCATCTGGGAAGGCTACTGCTAAATCCGCTTGAATGGCTTCTGGCGTGGTGTCGGCTGTCCAGCGAATGTCGAAAGTTACCAGCGCCTCTGCCGGTACCTGATTACGCGAACCGGCGCCAACCCGAATTTCGGTGGGGGTTACCGACGTGCGCCAGTCGTTCGGGCCAACCGGTGGTGGATACCGTTCATGGATCGTTTGAATACCCCGGGTCAGTCGGTAGATCGGATTATCACCTTCCCAGGGCCGCGATCCATGAGCAGCGCGACCGGGGATCCGTAGTTGTGCCCACATGCCTCCTTTGTGCTCGAACATAATACCGAGATCGGTTGGTTCAAGGCAAAGCATAAAATCGCACCGCCAACCCTCGTCGCGCAACCGTCCTGTACCCTGGCGTCCACCTATCTCTTCATCGGTCACGAACTGAAAGCCAATATCCGGTGGCTGCGGTAGTTGCGCTAGATCGCGGATCAGCCGCATCATAACTGCGATACTGCCTTTCATGTCCTGGCTACCACGTCCGTAAATACGGCCATCGCGAACTTCGGGTATAAATTGGTTCGCTTGACCGACTACCACATCCAGATGACCGTTGATCATCAGCCGTGGTGAGCGGGTAGGTTGTAGTGTCACGACCAGCGCTGGCTTATCATTGGCACTACTTCGTTCAAGATGAACCTTCGGAATATTAGCCAGATAGGTGGCAACGTAATCAATCGCTGCCTGTAATTGATCGGGCCGGTCGGCAATCGTCTCAAACCGGATCAGGTCACAGGTGAGACGGGTTAGTTCAAGATCAAGATCATTCATAGAGTGTTCCTGTCTTTATATCATATCAAGTCTGGATTATAGTATGTTTTTCTGAAATGCACTACCTGGCGGTACAAGCGAGAGGGGGGCAATGTCCTTAGCTTCGGTTTGGCTTCAAAATGCCTCTCCGGCAATGCTCCCTCTTCCTCAGCCCGTGTAGAAGCTGAAGGGAGAATGTGAGGGGCAGCAACTGCATCTACCGTAACACTCCCCCTTTCTTATCATAAAGGGAGCGAAAGGGGGAAGGTGTTGTGTGCTGGCTTCACTTACCCTGCGACCAATCGACTGAACGGAGGCAGGATTCCAGGCGCAATTTCAGCAGTCACTCCATAAAGACGGGCCTTCCAACTGGGATATATATCGCGCTGACGGGCAGCGATCCCGTTCAGACTGGCTTGTACAACAGGCGCCGGTTGATCGAGCAACCAGGTCGGTACACGTCGTTTGGAGCTAACTCCGTACTGTGGTGCATCGAGGATGTCGGTTTGGGTGAAGAAGGGATACACTGTACTGACACAATAGCCGTCGGCGGCAAGACCGTTGGCAAAACCGCGGAGCCCAAATTTTGCCGCGCAGTAAATGCTGATATTCGGTAGTGCTGCACGACCGAGAATTGACGAGATAAACACTATCTGACTACGTGGCTTAGTGCGCAGGGTTGGCAAGAGTGCAGCGGTGAGGCGGATTGGTGCATACAAGTTGATCCGCAACAGACGCTCGGCAGCGTCTATCGGAATTGCGTCAAGTGGTCCGTACAGCCCAATACCGGCGTTATGAATGATCAACTCGAGATCAGGCGCTATCTGTTTGACTTGCTGAGCCAGTCGATCACAATCGTCAGCATCGCTGAGATCAGCCGGCAACAAGGCACGAATCCGCCCCGCGCCTGGTTGTAATTGATGTTGGGCTGCGAATTCTGCGGCAGTGCGTAACCGGTGTGGGTTATGACTACTCAAGATGAGTTCTGCTCCTGCGGCTAGTAACTGACGGCTGAACTCACGCCCAAGTCCACCACCGGCACCGGTAATTAGCACCACTCGCCGGGCAAATGCCTTCATGCCACATCCTCATCATCGGTTGTCAGACTATCGATCTCCACCAGACTCTGTTGGCACGCCATTTCAAGCCGGTTGAGGCGACGTTGGAACTGATTGATCGCGAAGGTACTGAAGGTTTCAATCTGTAAATTGAACGGCATCGGTTCATAACTGGCGAAAATCTCGTCGATGACCCCCATTGCGTAGAGCACTAGCTCGTTCATTCGTTCGACAATATGATCCCAAATACTCCGGTCGGTCGCGATCAGTCGTGAGAGGAGATAAATGCCGTAAGCGATATGACGTGACTCATCTTGTTTAAGTAGCCGAATCCCTTCACGAGTGCCGGGCATGATCTTTTGGGTATCGAGAATGGTGAAATAGGCGTGGTAGCCGGTTTCGGCCAGCACACCCTCGACAATCATGTTGTACGTGAGCGATGCCTCGGCGAGATTGCGCGGCGAGGGGTCTTGATCGAGGCGGTGCATAGTTGCCGGTAATGCTTCATAGATGAGTGCACGATAATTGGCGGTGTGATAGCGGCTGAGATCAGGGTCAACGCGGGCTACTTCACTGATGAATCGGGCAAAGAAGTCGGTATGTTTGGCTTCTTCAAATAGAAAGGTGGTGAGGTACAGTTCCTCTTCGAGTCGACCTTCGCTGGCGATAGTCCGAATGAGCGGCAACAGATCGAGAGTAACGGCCTCTTCACCAGCCTGGAACAGGGCAGTCAGTCGGAGCAGCAGATCGCGTTCGTCGTCTTGTAGCTGTTCCCAATCGCGGGCATCACGGCTCAAATCGATAAGTGACGGATTCCAGATGCCAAAGCGCTTGGCTTTCTCGAACAGGCGCATT
The DNA here is from genome assembly GCF_000735195.1 of Chloroflexus sp. MS-G. GTDB lineage: Bacteria > Chloroflexota > Chloroflexia > Chloroflexales > Chloroflexaceae > Chloroflexus. The sequence continues at coordinate 18,837 of NZ_JPIM01000015.1, read as the reverse complement.
GGCGGACTGTGACGCTTCAGGCCACGGCTTGTCGTAATGAAATCGGTGTGGGTCACTTTGTTTTCCTCCTGTTCACATGGGGCTGCCTTATCGTTCAGCTTGCTCAATTGGTATCAGACAGGTGAGTAAAGCGCTACCTGCCCAGAGGTCAATTTCAGGAATTGACGAAGTTGCCAGGTTCGTTAAGGCATTGCGTGCAGCAGTATTGCCTGCTGTGCAGTTGCTGACGATCGCCATTACTGCTGCATATCGAACTGAAAGCGGTTGGGTTTCTGCCTCGGTGGCAAGTTGGGCTAAATCCTTGATCGTTGCTTCATCGGCTTGCTGCGCGAGTGCTCTGATAGCAAGACAGCGCAACTGCTCTGAGTGTTCAGGATGGATGGCCACTGCCCGGATCAGCGGATCAGACGGTGTATGTGTACTCAGGTGTTGGACAGCCAGACTCTTAAGTACTTCGGGCGTATTTGGATCGGCAAGCACCTGGCGTAAGGCCGGATGATGCGGATCGATGGTTGCCAGCAGCGTAAACGCCTGGGTTTGCAACGCCGGGTATGGTGCGAGCAGCCCTTCAATGAAAACAGGGAGAACGTCTTCGGTTGCGGTATCACGCAATGCTGCCGCAGCGGCCAATCGAATGCTCAGATCGGGGTGACTGCGAACAATACGCAACAGGATTGGGGTCGTAGTTGGGATTTGACCGGCGAGCGCATCAACCGCAGCTAGGGCACAGGTTCGGTCGGCGTCGAATGCCATGCGATGGAGGAGGTTCACTGGCGCCGGGCGATCACTGCGCTTGAGCGCATAGAGGGCAGCACTCCGCAGTGGTTCTGGGTGCGTTGTGATAATGTCAATGAGGCGTGTAACTGGAATCGCAGTAGCTGCGTGGAGTGCAGCTATCCGAATGTCTACCGCTTCATGCTCGTTATCAACAATGGTCATCAGAGTCGGCGTTACTGTCGGATCGGAGCTTCGCCCCAGTGCCTGCAATGCGGTAAGCCGTATAACCGTCTCAGATGAGCTGTTGGCGAGCCGTAGCAATGCGTCACGAACCTCAGTGGAAAATGGTGGTCGTATCTGGTCAAGTGCGTTGCACGCTAGATCGCGGTCGGTCGCTTCAGCCAATTGGATCAGTGTTTGGGCACCATCAGGGCGGTCGGCAATAGCACGCAGGGCAATCATGCGGAGGGGATGATCGTGCACTGCCTCGCGGGCCAGGCGTGCCAATTCAGGCGTAGTGAAAACGGCCAGTAAATCGGTTAATGGTCGCGGAGCACTTGCATCGTACAACACGATCTCAAGTAGAGCTTTGGTCGCCGGGTAGAGGTGTGGGTGAAGTTGACCGATCTGCGTAACCGCACGAACAGCAGCACTGCTTACCCGCAACACGTGATGGGCAACGAGGACAGAGGGTCGATCAAGAATGCAACAACTTCTATTAGCAACCGTATCTGAGTGGACGATTAAGTCGGCCAGGATGGCGCGCGTTGACTCAGTAGCCGCCGACAGCCAGCGTTCCGCCGGGCCAATCAGGGCTGGCAGAGTTTTGATCCATTCTTGCAGGACATGCACACCGTAAATCGGTGCCAGCAGGTACCCAAGCGTCGTGATTGCTTCAGCGCCACCGTACTGTCCGAGGGCAGCAATGATTGTGATCGTCAATTCGCTATCGATGTCGGGCTGGTAAGCAAGGTCGTGCAATATCTTGCGGGCTGCTGCCGCCGCCGCATGATTCTGAGCGGCTATCTGAGCGAGGGTCTGGACTACTGCTCGTCGCAGCAGTGGTGGGTGCTGATAGCTTACATACGATTGTAAGAACGGTACTGCTTGTGGATAATGCACAAACTGATAGGCAGCCGCTGCGCGTACTATCGTCAGTTCGCTTTCAGTGTCTAACAGGCGTTTGAGCAGCATCTGCCCGCTGTCTAAACGGTGGAGGAAGCGAATGGCCCGCAACCGTACATCGAGTGACAACCGGTTACTCAGGGCAAAGCCAATCAGAAAAGACTGTCCATCCTTATCGAGCGTTAGGTCAGCCAACGCTTCATCGCGGGCAACCCACGGTTGATGGGTTTGCATAATAAATCGTGCTACGTGACCAACCTGTCCTGTACGTAGCCAGACGGCGCGGGCTGCCCGACGGACTTCAGCCGCCGGATCGGCCGCTGCCCGTTCGAGGTCGGTCGTAGAAAGGGCAGCGGGTGCCAGTGCCCGGATAGGGGCCGGCAGTTCGGTATGTTGCAAGAGATAGTGTGCGATAGTACGCTGACGTTCTGTACCGGCAGCGCCACTCAACAGTAATCGCAAGCCGAGCTGGAGGGCCGGATTGGTCAACCACGAATAAGCATTGCCACTGCTCACAGCCAGAAGACAACGCCCTGCCTGACCGATCAGATCGGTGTACTCTGGTAGTGGTGGAGGCGTCATCTGCTGCTGACATAGCAGGTCAATTGCATGCCAGCGGAGTGGTGGTGGGGCATCGGTCGCATCAAGGAAGGTCATGAGCAGTTTATGGCTGGCTTTCGGTGCTAATTGTGCCACAATCCGTTCCAGCAACAGTGTTACCTGACCAGACTGCGTGCGGCCAATATCGGTCAGAATAATTGGCAATGCCGGCACCAGCATGTTCAGTGCCTCACCGCCGTAGTGACACATCTCTTCGAGTAGGGGGCGGCTCAGGGCAGGATCAAGCCGCGGTCGTTCGCGGAGTGCTCGTGCCAGTAGCAGGAGTCGCTCTCCGTTTGGCAGTTCAGATGCGGCGAGGGCTGTGATCAGTGGTTGCGGGTCAAGTGTCACCCCAAATGCTAACGGCAGGCAAAAAGCCCGCCATTGCGCGCCGGCACTCCGAATCGTTTTCGGTTCTAGCCGCGACTGGGCGGCCAGTTCGACGGCTTGCTGATAGACATGACGAGCGCTAGCTCCAATCCGCCAGCCTGCCTGATCGTTTGTTGTAGCCAGAATTGGTGTCGCAAACGCTGCCATCCGCTCATAAAGCGCTGCGCGCGAAACCGGCCATCCACTGAGCGGTTGCGTCAGGGCGAGCATAATGAGCTCTGCCGGTCGTTCACGGAGCATCACGAGCGGATCACGCTCGAACAGCGGGAATAATGTCTGCGGATCGCTGTGTGGAAAGAGGATCTGAATCCATGTCGCAAGCTGTTCGTCTGAAAGCGGAGCAATCGCTCGATGGGTAAAGCCTGGCCATAGCTCACCGGAAGGCAGGGCAATGACCACACGTGCTTTCGGCCAACGCTCAGACAGATTCACCAGAAATCGTTGCCAGATTGCACGACGGGCAAGCGGCAATTCTTCCCAATCATCAATGATCAGCAAACAGGGCAGATTATGCTCAAGCGGATTAGGGGCCAGATTTCGTCGGGCCAGTGCCCGCACAACGATAGCGCGCGGCGTCAGACTCGGAATATCAATGTCGCTCAGTAGCAGCCGTACCAGTGGTACTGTCGTCTGGCTATTCAGCCATTGCCGGGCAATCTGCGCTAAGGCCAGACTTCTCCCACTCGCCGGTGGCCCCACAATTGCCAGATGTCGTGCGTCAGCCAGTATGTGTGTCAGATTGAGTTCGGGTAGCAGTGGAAGCTCGAAGGCAGCAGGGAGCAACCGTGAGAGTGGCTCGGCCTCGAGCCACTGCTCAATTGCTATCCGTACTTCGCGAGGCAGCCGACGTGGTAAAAAGAGATCACGGAACGCCCGCGGAACAAATTGTAGTTCAGGACGTTCGGCGCTCCGTTCACTCATAGGTTACCCTTCATGCTGACGCAGGCATCGTGTAGAGACATACAGGAACAAATGCCTAGAAAAATCCACGACCGGCACTCTTCGAGAGGCGCGGATCAAGTGTACCGGCAAAGGCTTTCAAGCTCTCTGCGTCGAGACGCTCGAGCGCCTCAAGCTCTTCCTCAGTGAGATCGTACCCGGCGCAGGCAGCCCGTGCGTCCGCGATGAGTTTTTCGCGAAACTCCGGATCGACCACTGCACGACCGATGATCTGTTCTACGGCGGATTGTGACACGGTACCCCTCCTTTGTCATTGTGTTCATCGGGCTAATCGGCGCAACTCGCCGTGCGCGCCGATGGATGCCAGTTCTTGTCTGGCCTGTTCTATGTACGTATCTGCTTCGGAGAAGTTTCGCCTCTGTAGGGCAAGCCCAAAACGTGCAATTGTGCATGCGTGCTCAAAACGACAATTAATATGGCGAAAGATCGTGATCGCTTTGGTGAAATAATCTTCAAACGGCTCATCACGTTCAGAGGCAATTTCACCGATTAAGCGTAACGCCATTGCTTCATCGAAACGACTGCCGATCTGACCGGCCAACGTTGCCGATCTGAAAGCGTAACTCCCGGCTTGTTCGAGGAGCGATGCCTGCGACAGCGGATCGTTTAACTGCTTACTCTGCACCAGTAATGCCTCTGCCGCTGCCCATAGTGCTTCGACCGTCAATTGTGGTACCTGAATCTGCTCGCCGATCTGGCAGGCCTCTTCTGCGTAAGCGAATGCTGTTTTCGGATCACCGTTGGCAGTCGCGGCTAGTGCTGCCAGCGCCAGTGTGTTTCCGTACTGGTATTTACTCTGTTGCCTGGTATAGATGGCTAGTGCCTGCTGATAAACATCCAGCGCACGCCGATATTCGCCACGGGCATACGCAATGATACCGAGCGTATCGTTCGCTTGCGCGACACCGAGCTGATCACCCATCTCTTCACAGAGCATCAGGGCATCACGGCAAGCTGCTTCCGCTGCATCGTAACGTGCCAGACGATAATAGGCATACGCTTCATTGAGTAAAACGCTTGACAGCGCATATTTTGCACTGACGCGGCGAGCTAGCTCTTCGGCCTGGGTATAGTGCTCGACTGCCGCCGCATAATTGCTCTGTAATTGTGCTAGATAACCCAAGTTGTTGTGGGTTCGCGCCTGACCGTAGAGATCGTCAATGGCCTCTTGAGCACTGAGTGCGTTCAGGAAGTGGTAGCGGGCCAGATCGTAACGTCCCCGCATGCCGTAGATCATGCCTAATTGTTGTTGAAGCTCGGCTTCAATCCGTTCATCCTCAATACTGCGTTGATCATTGCGAATTCGGGCCAATCCGGCTTCGCACATCGCCAGTGCTTCATCGAAGTTGGCCAGGCGGGTCAGAGTTTGCGCCAGATCAGCAGCAATTGCCGCCAGCAGCAACGGTGGTACTTGATTAATCGCTGTGTTGGCAATAGTCTCGGCGCGGCGAAGTTGGGCAAGGGCTTCCTGATACCGACCTTGCTTTTCAAGGGCTGCGCCCCATGATCGCAGCACTTCCGCCTGCACAACCGGTGGGATACGCTCACCACCTAACGAGAGGATCTGTCGGTAAACCGTTTGCGCCTCGTCGTATTGACCAATTGCGGCCAGCGTTTCCCCCAGTGCCTCCATCGCTTCCCACAGTCGCGGGTCATCACCGTGTTCGCCAATAATGTCAATCGCCCAGCGGTAATAGGTGATAGCCTGTTGATTGGCATACTCGTCGCGGGCCAGATGACCGGCCAGCAGAAGGTACTGGATTGCCCGTTCTGGTGTGTCGCTCAGTCGGTAGTGATGGGCCAGCAGGAAGATAGGGTTGGCTATCGCCCGTACTGTGCGCGTCGTTAATGGCCCATTACGTCCAATCTGCACAATCTGGTATTGGCGAACAGAGGCAAATTCATGGCGCAGCCGTGCCAGCTCGTCACTGTACTGTTGCTCGAGGTATTCGCCGATCCGACGGTGTAACTCACGCCGACGGGCAAACAGCATGCTCTGATAGGTTACTTCGTGCAACAAAGCATGCCGAAAAGAGTGTACTCGTTCGGGTGCTTCCCGCTCGAGCATAGTTAATTCCTGGGCATCGAGCTGTGCGATAGCATGAATCAGTCGGCTTGGCTCCTCACCGTACACTGATTGCAGGACCGGAATCGGAAAGCGCTGCCCAACCACGGCGGCGACGCGCAGGAGTGCTCGTGAACGTTCGTCGAGTTGATCGAGACGAGCGAGCAATAGTCCGCTCAGACTATCCGGCAATTCGTCAAGCGAAGTGTGCCCTCGCTGCACTGCACGTACCAGCTCTTCGATGAACAGCGGATTACCAGCAGCACGTTCGATGATTTGCGTCCGTACCTCTGCTGGAAGTTGGGCACCGGCGAGAATAGCAGCGATCAGATCGGCGCTGTCACTTGCCGATAAGGGCGACAGAGTCAGTATTTCAGCGCCATCACCGACCGGATCATCATTCCAGTACAGCGTGTCACGATGCATGCCCAGCATCAAGATTGGTTTGTGGGTCAGCGAACCGGCAATATAGCGCCATAAATCGAGCGAAATCTGATCGGCCCACTGGAGGTTATCGAATACAATCACCAATCCACGGCTGCGTGCAGCGGCATGGACGATGGCCCGGATCATTTCAAACCGACGCTCCTGACGTTGCTGTGGGTCAAGAGTACGGGTGAGCGGATTATCATCGAGATCGAGCTTAACCAGATCGGCAATAATGGGTAACCAGTCATCACTGATCCCGGCACTCGCCAGGCTCTGCCGTAACTGCGTGGCGCGTGTCATCTGATCGGCACCGGCTGGGATCGTACAGAGCGCCTGGAGAAGGTCACTCCATGGTGCGTAGGGTGTGCTTTGCTGGTAAGACAGACAACGGACGCTCACAATCCGTGGCTGATGTGGCGCACTGGTGATCAGGAGTTCGGCGACCAACCGCGTTTTGCCAATACCTGCTTCGCCGTTTATCCGTACTACCCGCCCTTGACCACCAAGCGCAGCGATGAGCCGTTCTTGCAACCAGGCCAGCTCGCGCCGCCGGCCTAACAGGGCATGCTTGACAACCGGTGGCGGTGCTTCTCGTTCACCGACTACTCTGAGCAGTTCGAGCGGCTCTCGTTTGCCACGCGCACTAACAATTCGTGGATCGGTGAATGTGATGGTAGTGCCTACATTCACCGCGAAGGTTGTCGGCGCACGGATTTCCCCCCAATCACTGTGCGCCATCACTCGGGCTGCCACATTCACGGCGTCGCCCATAACGGTGTACTCTTTGCGTTCTACATCACCAACATTCCCGGCAAAGACGTTGCCGCTGTTTAGCCCAATCCGTAACCGCAACTGACCAAGGTTGATCCCTGCCGGTTGGGTGTTAATCAGGGTAGCAAACGCACGCTGGAGATCAAGGGCCGCACGGGCCGCACGTTCGCTGTGATCCTCTTGTGCAATGGGGGCACCGAAGATCGCTAACAATTTGTTGCCCTCGGTTGAAAGGTCAATTTTGTTGACATAACCACCGTAACGTTCGATTGCTGTAAAACAGACCCGCCATACTGCATCAATAAGGTGTGCTGCCGTCTGGGGTGACAGACGCTCAACAAGCGATGTCAGTCCTTCGATTTGGGCAAACAGGATCGATACTGGCCGTAAATCAGCTTCCAGATGGGGCCGTTGTGGATCGTCAAGTATCCGATCCACGAGAATCGCCGGCAAGTAGGGACTGAGCCGTTCTATCATCCAGAGCAGATGAAGCGCGGTCTCACGACTCGGTGGCGGCAATTCAGTGTGGGTTGACGTGGTAGACACTGCACCTTGCCCGGCAACTGCATGAATTTTTACATAACCGTCTGCCAGTGGTTCACCCTGGGCCTGCCCGACCAGCGCCGACCATGCGTGTGGCCCGACGACAATCTCGCCACGACCGCCCAATTCTTCTGCCCGCGCAACCCGCTCAACGCAAGCACCCATAGCACAATAGCGCAGCGACTCCGGACGACCGGCACTGACCAGCGCAATCTGGCCACTCTCAACACCGATGTGCATCGTGAGGGGAAACGAGCCAACACCCGGTACTTCACGCACGAAATTTGCCTGTGATTGCAGAAGATCATGGGCCACGATGGTTGCGGTGTAGGCGTGATCGGGATCGGTAAATAAGACCAGTAGCGCATCGCCACCGAACGTTATCAGATCGCCGCCAGCGTGTTGAATACGCCGAATCAGAGTGCCAAAGTAGGTGTTGAGAGTATCGGTAACAATCTCAATGCCTTCCCGACCAAGACTACTGAGTCGTTCGGCAAGGGCAGTTGAACCGCTTATATCGGCAAAGAGTAACGAACCATTCACCACCTCTACCCAGGGTTGATTATCGGTCGTTGACAATCGATACGCAACCACCCGTCGGGGTAAATACGTTGTCAAGGCATATTGAGCACTGGTGAGTCGGGCGCACAAGGTGTAGAGTTCGTGTGGACGCATGCGACCCTGCCAGAGTGCCTGTGCCTGATCAGCACCGATGTATCGTGCGATACGCTGCTGATCGATCTGAAAAGAGCTATATTCCGACATCGGTAAGCCGATCCTTGTTGCGTAGAAACGCTTGACTGATCACTACTAGTTGGCAGTTTCTGAACAGGCTTAACCTATGATAATGGTGCGTTGCTCTCTCATTATAGCAGAGGCAGGTGCGGAAACATAGGGCAGATTGAGAAGGAATAAGGGGATTCAACATTTTCACTCTACCCGGCAAGAGGATAAAGGTGAGAGGAAAGAGGAGAAACGCGGGCGGACAGATAGATTGCCAATATATTTGCAGCGCGTAAGGCGCCACTCTGCTTCCCACTCCGACGGATGGCTACAGCCGCGCCCCTGCTGTCTCTTGGGTTCTGCCCATCAGTGCAGCGGTAGGGGCGCATTCATCCTCCCCGCTTGCGGTGTGCTGGGAGGTGCCAGGGGGGATGTGTGATGCTGATACGCCAACCGATGAGACCTAACCGTACAACTGCATAACACGGGCCAGCGTCCCATGTTCCTGGGAATCCGCCTGGGTCGGGATTCAGTGAGTGCGTAATGTTCGTCGGTGTCACTCCGACTCTGCATTGTTGGGTCATCTTCGATGACCCAACACTGAGCACTCTGAAAATCTTTAGCTAAAGGAAGAGAAGCTCGGTTAACCCCGTTCTCAATAGACAAATTCTTCAATGTGGTAAATCACCACTTTGGCGCCGGGGCCAGCGACCATTCGTGCTCCCTGTTTAAGCTGATTGAACTGTTCGAGGATAGCATCCTCGCTCAACGGTGGGCTGTCGAAGGCCTGCAATTGGGCAAGATAGGGCGTGTCAGTTGGGATAATCAGTGGTGATAGATACACGATGTCTTCCGGTCCCAGGTTCATCGCGGCAATTGCGGCCAGCGAACGTTGTACATGATCATGGGCGAAGCGTTCACCACCGGCGCCAACCAGCAGGATAATCCCCACCGCAATCCCAGCCGCTTTAATGGTCCGAACTGCCTCAATGGCTTCTGCTGGTGAACCAGGCTTGTTGAGGAGCCGAAAGACCGTCTCATCACCACTTTCCAGACCCAGATAAATGCGGCGCACACCGGCTGCCGCCAGTTCCCGATACTCGTCCAGGGTTTTGCGTTCGGCGCCGAAAATATCGAGAAAGGCGTAAATGCCTTTGAAGTCGGCCTGTGGGCCGATTCTGAACTCTTCGTGTACCACTCGCAAGAGTTCACGCAGACGCGGCTGAGGAATGATCAGTGCATTAGCATCACCGAGAAAGATTGCCCTGCGCAAACCGATACCGGCGCCGACAAATTCCTTCACTCGTTGAATATGGGTGCGAAACGAGCCAGGTGAATGGATGCGAAATGCCCGGTCGCGGTAGAAGGTACAGAAATGGCAGCGATTCCAGCTACATCCTTCGGTTGCTTGTAAGACCAGCGCTCGATACTGATCAGGAGGGAGAATACTGATCGGTTTGTAGACCTTCCGAAACCGTTCACGCTCGGCTTCTAACCGATCGACATCCCAACGCCGAATCCGCTCAAACCAGTCGCGTTCGGTTGATGAGGCCGTCGCCGCGATGTGCTCGATCATCTGTTGGCTCCACGTGAGCAGCTCGGCAAGTACGCGCCGTCGTTCTTCATCGGGTAGTTTGCGCCGCTCTTTCTGACCGGGTGCCAGGACTCGTTTTTGCAGTACGTCACCGCTGAGGCCGCGTACATAATTGATCCCGTCGCGAAACGCAACAATTAGTCGACCTTCACCATCGAACGAAACAATCGTGCGCATCGCTTCGGCGATGGTCAGATGGTATGGTTGCACGTTGATGGTGATATTGGCTGCCATAAGACTGTTGCTGCTAAAGCTATTCTGGCAACAGGGTATCCCACCACAGACGGCCCTGGCGACGTTGCATCAGATCGACGTGAATATGTTTGATTTCCGTATACTCATCGAGTCCGTAACGTCCCATTTCTCGTCCGAAACCACTCTGCCGATACCCACCAAACGGTGCGTGCGGGTTGAGAACGTGGTGCTCGTTGATCCAGACGGTACCGGCGCGAATGCGGCGGGCTACTGTCAGTGCGTGCTGTAAATCACGTGACCAGACCGACGCAGCGAGACCGTAGATGCTATAGTTTGCAATCCGAATCGCTTCGCCAATGTCATGGTAGGCAATAACCGACAGCACCGGACCAAAGATTTCTTCCTGTGCAATTCGCATCTCTGGCCGCACACCGGTAAAGATGGTCGGTTCGATGTAATGGCCGTGAGCAAAGGCATCACCAAGTGGTCTGCCACCGCCAACAACCACCGTCGCACCTTCTTCGCGACCAATGGCAATGTATCGTTCGACCTTCTCACGCTGTCGTTCACTAATCAGTGGCCCAATGTCGGTTTCCAGATCCATCGGGTCGCCGATCCGCATCCCACGGACTCGTTCGACAAGACGATCAACCAGGGTGTCGTGTAACGTGTGCGGTACGAGCAACCGTGAACCGGCTTCGCACAGTTGCCCGGAGTGATAGAATGCCCCCCATAAGACACCATCAACGACCAGATCGAGATCGGCATCGGGCAAGACCAGCATTGCATTCTTCCCACCCAGTTCTAGCGTCACCCGTTTGACATGCGGCGCCGCCAGGGCCATAATCTTGCGGCCAACTTCCGTGCTACCGGTAAATGCTACTTTATCTACGGCTGGGTGAGCAACCAGATATTCGCCGACCTCTCCACCTGGTCCGAGCACGAGATTGACAACACCTTTCGGGAGGAGATTGAGTTCGTGAATCGTTTGGAAAATCGCTAGCGTGCTTAGCGGTGCCAGCGACGAAGGTTTAAAGACCACTGTGTTACCGGTTGCCAGTGCCGGGCCGAGTTTCCATGCGGCCATACAAAAAGCGTAGTTCCACGGAATAATCTGGGCGCAGACACCAATTGGTTCGCGCCAGACAAAATTCCACGATACTGTCGGCAGCTCGTTCCACGGCAGCGGTTCGTAAGGATGTTTGCGGGCCAGTTCGGCACAACCACGCAAAATTTCTAGCCCCAGGGTAATGTCGTTGTAGGTGGTTTTCCGTAATGGAACCCCGGCATCTCGCGATTCGATCTCGGCAAGTTCAAAGTTCCGTGCTTCCAGGGCATCGGCAATTGCGTGGAGAATTTCGGCCCGCTGTGCCGGTGAGGTGTGGGGCCATGGCCCATGGTCGAAAGCGGTACGGGCCGCTGTTACTGCCCGATCAACGTCGTGAGTAGTCGCACTTGTACATGTTGCAAGGGGCTGGCCGTTGGCCGGATCGTAAACGGTAAAGGTCTGACCGTTCGTAGCCGGTTGCCATTCGCCATTAATATACAAATTGTAATGGGGTAGTTCGCCTGTGGAGTGTTCTTGCACCATTGCATGACTCCTTGAATATCCGGTGGGGGTTGCTCAAATGCTGCTGTGCGTCAATAGTGTAACACGCCGCGTTATAAAACTCAAGTACGATACCGGTGATAGATGACTTTTCAACGTGCTCAGCCGTCCGACAGCAGTGAGATGAGAGGGGAGCGGTTGAGGAGCGAGCGCAGTAGTGCAATTCGCAGGCTATCCGAGATACGTGTCGAGGCGCGATGCGACCCGTACTGACGAATAGCTACCATGCCCGTCGCCGTATGGCAGGGGTAGTCCCACGAGTAGGAGATAGCGTGCCGCAAAGATGGATACACCTGCTACCACTGCTCCCAAAGGTTGTGGACTGCAAACCTGTACCCGCAGGGAAACCGAACCTCAGCACGTGAATGCCCTTCATCGCTGTTATTCCGTCCGCGGCTGAAAACGTTAAGAATCACATAGGGCGAAGGTGAAGGGTTCGAGCCGCTCTCGAACCGGAATTAGGGTATAGCGCAACAGTTACAATTCACGGGCAGTAGCGATAATGTCTCCTAACACACCGGCTGCGGTTACTTCAACACCGGCCCCCGGCCCTCGCACGACAAGTGGGCGATCGTGGTAGCGCCTGGTTGTGAAACTAATCATATTGTCCGGTCCGCGTAAACTGGCTAGCGGATGGTCGAGAGAAAGTTCGCGCAGACCAACTTCAACCCCGTTGTTACGGCTGATGCGGGTCATGTAGCGTATGACTTTACCGTTTGCCCGCGCGGCCTGGAAGCGACTCGTAATCTCGCTTTCAGCTTCATCAAGACGTTGCAGAAATTCAGTGATACTGATTTCTGACAGTGCTGGCGGGAAGAGTGCTTCTGCGCTTACCGCGTGCGCCGGGATGTTCATTCCACAGGTACGAGCCAGGATGAGTGCTTTGCGGGCGACATCAGCTCCGCTCAGATCATCACGTGGGTCTGGTTCGGTGTAGCCAAGCCGGTGTGCCGTTCGTACTGCCTCAGCGAAGCCAGCTCCCTGTTCGAGTTCACTGATCAGGAAGCCGAGCGTTCCACTCAACGCTGCCTCGATGGAGACGATCTCGTCGCCACTGTCAATCAGGTTTTGTAGCACACTGATCACCGGTAGACCGGCACCGACCGTTGCTTCATAGCGCGTTGCACCGCGTTCGGTCAGGGCGGCGAAGAGATCAAAACCTTCGCATAGTGGTCGCTTGTTCGCTAGGACAACTCGATGTCCGGCTGAGATAGCAGCCGCTAGCGGTGCAGCGTGATTGCCAGCCGCCGTTACATCAACGACAATGGCAATGGTTGCCGGTAACAACTCAAGCCAGTGTCGGTCAGTGATGGCGCCGGTAAGACTATCAAGATGCTGTCCAGCCTCTTTGGCTGCCAGAATGTTGTGTACCTGTGTATCGGTAAGCGCTGGATCACCGGCGAGAGCGCCGTGACTGTCAACCAGCGCAACATAACGCAAGTCGATACCGTATCGGCGACGGATCGTGGGCGCGACGGTCAGCATTTGTCGGGCAAGTGCCCGGCCAACGCCACCCAGCCCCAGTTGAATAATTGGAGTCATACTGCCCCCTGCTTACGCTGCAATCTGCGCCTATTGTATCACAGGGTATCTGCTGCTTCGACAGGTTGTAGCGCGTTGTTCGATTTGACGGGCTACCGGTGCCAACGTACAATAACAATCTGTAAAAAATGACTCGTCAGCTTTCAGAGGTTTCTATGCAGTGTGAAGTACAGAATGGCGACCTTCTGGCGGTAGCATCCGACCTGGCAGTGCTACTCTATGCTGAAGATGAGGCGTTACCGGCTGCGGTGACTGCCCTGTGTGAACCGACTGACGTAACCGGGCGTTGGAAACAGCAGACGCTCATTTATCCTCACGGCACGTTGCCGGCCCGTCGGTTGTTGTTGATTGGTATGGGTAAGCGTCAGTCGATCACGTCCGATACGGTGCGGCAGGCGGCGGCGCTGGCTGCTCAGCGTGCGCAAGAGGTGAAAGTTGCAACCTACCACGTGGGGTTCAACGGTGATTTACCCCTTACGCCCGCCGTGTTTGGTCAGGCATTTGCTGAAGGAAGTGTGTTAGGTTCGTATCGGTATACTCGATACAAGAGTGATCGAGAAGAAGTACCAACGGCCAACGCAGTGCTTCTGCTCGGTGCCGATGGTGATGAGGTGGTTGCTGGGGTGCGCCGTGGTCAGATTATTGCGCGGGCAACAGCTTTTGCTCGTGACCTGGCTAACGGCCCTGGTAACGAGGTGACACCGGCTTTTCTCGGCCAGACTGCCCTCGCATTAGGTGAGCGGCTCGGTCTAAAAACGATGGTGCTTGATAAACCTCAACTGATCGAGCAAGGTTTCGGGGGCATTCTTGCGGTCGGTCAGGGATCGGCTAACGAGCCGCGCTTTATTGTGATGGAGTACGGTTCGGCTGATCAAGGTCCTACGATCTGTTTGGTTGGAAAAGGGATAACCTTTGACACTGGCGGGATCAGTATCAAACCGGCCGAGAAGATGGACGAAATGAAGATGGACATGAGCGGTGCGGCAGCGGTATTCGGTGCTATGCAGGCCGTCGCTGAATTGCAGTTACCGCTTCATGTGGTAGGGATCGTCTGTGCAGCGGAAAATATGCCGAGTTCAACAGCGTATCGCCCTGGTGATATTATTCGCACCCTGAGCGGCAAGACGGTTGAAATTCTTAATACCGATGCTGAAGGTCGGATCGTGCTGGCCGATGGTCTATTCTACGCACAGCGCTATCAACCCGCTGCCATTGTCGATCTGGCTACCCTGACCGGTGCGATTATGATTGCCCTTGGTCCACACGCAATCGGATTGATGGGGAATAATCAAGAGCTGGCAAACCGTCTGATTGCTGCTGGTGAAGCGACAGCCGAGCGTGTCTGGCAGTTGCCGCTGTGGGATGAGTACCGCGAAGCAATGAAGAGTGAGATTGCCGACCTCAAGAATACCGGTGGGCGTTACGGTGGCGCTATTACGGCAGCAGGTTTTCTGGCCGCATTTGTTGGTGATTATCCCTGGGCGCACCTTGACATTGCCGGGACTGCCTGGGTCGAGAAACCGAATCGCGCCTATCAATCGCGTGGCGCTACGGGTGTCGGTGTTCGCCTGCTGGTCGAGTTGCTGCAAGGATACGTTGGGTAGGAAGCGAACGAAACTCAGCGTTGGCCCGCGTTCCGGGTATTCAGGTCTTCTGCTGAATGCCTCAGAACGCGGGCCTCTGGCCTGTTCGTCCAGGTGATTTTCAGACATCCTCTACGATGAGCCGGCTAATTCGGACGTAACACTAACCGTTCTCCCTCAATCTCGCCGCTAAAGCGCATCGGAACATCTTCACCTCGCTGCCATAGTGCAAGATAGTCACTGTACCGGTTGCTCAGTACGTTCCCTGACTGACCGGTGGTGTGAATGAAGCGTGATGCGTTCAGATCGCCAAGATCGATGATCTGACGGTACGAAGGTGCATTGTATTGCAGGTAGCCTTCGTTCAGTCGCAGAGGGGCAACGTTAATGGTAAAACCATCGCCACCTGTCGGTATTCGTCGCTCGAAGATGCCGCGTAGCGCACCAACCTGGCTAAACGGATTGTGGGGGAAGACTGCCTGATGGACCCGATCCCACCGCCAGCGTGTTGGATCTTGTTCGCCTTGCGCCGTTGCCATGGCATCTAAGCCCCGACGCAATGCAGTGGCAAGCACTGTTGCACAATCCTCATTGGTGTCAATCGTCGTCACATTATCACACCAATCGTAGTGCCCTTCCAGCAACACTTGTCTTAATGCCATCGCTGCGAAATTGTGCCGATGACGATAGGTAGCAGCAAAGAAATCACGTAGCTCATCAGCAAATACTTCTTCAAGCACAGCATTATAATAACCCTGATAGATTGCTGCGGCAGGGCTATCACCGGTCATGGTGCCATCCCAATTGCGGAGGAGTTCTAAGGCGACAGTCTCACGCGGTCCGGCCGGTGTAACATCACGCAAGATCGGCAACAACTCACGGGCTTGAATCGAAAGCACATCACTGAGCATAAGACGCATATCGGCAATCGTTAGTGATGATTTCTGCTCGATCAGTTCGATGATCCGCTGAGCACGGAACGGAGCTGCCCACGAGGTTCCCAGCAGGTATGGATAGTCATCTCCTACAACTCGGTTGTTCGCCGTTACAATATAGTCTTGCGGTGGATTGTACACGTGAGGAAGGTCTTCAAATGGAATGTAGCCGATCCACTCGAACTCATCGGTCCATCCTGGTACCGGCATACGGCCATCACCATTGCGCCGGATTGGCACCGATCCCGGTGCATAGAAGCCAATGTTGCCATCCACATCGGCGTAGACAAAGTTTTGCATCGGCGCTTTGTAATCACGGAGTGCAGCAGTAAATTCCGTCCAGTTTTTGGCACGGTTAAGATTGATGAACGCACGTATTGTTGTGTCTCTATTATCAAGAGCGGTCCAGCGAAATGCCAGCGTCTCTTTTGCATCTGGTAAAACATCACTGATCACCGGCCCATGGCGTGTGATGCGTACTGTCAATGTCACCGGATCGCTGCCCTTAACGGGAATAACTTCGTTGATCAGCGTCACCGGCTCACGTGTTCCGTTATACTCGACATAATTTTGAGCGTCGATCCGTTCAACATACAAATCCTGTACATCCGGATCAGTGTTTGTGACACCCCAGGCGATTCGTTCGTTATGTCCGATCACGACGACCGGTAAGCCCGGAAACGTAGACCCAATCGCGTTGATGGTGTCACCCTTGATGTGAGCCAGGAACCAAATCGAGGGGATACGATTAGCAAGGTGGGGATCGTTTACCAATAGCGGTTTCCCGCTGGCCGTTCGGCTGCCGCCGATCACCCAGTTGTTAGAGCCGGCCAGTTGGTCACCAACCCCGGTAATGAATAACATCTCTTCCGCGAGGTCTAGCAGACGCTGCGCTGTTGCCGGTTGGATGGTAACCGTCGCTTCGTGGGCGGACGGCGCCGGTGCAGCAGCCGACGTGGGCAAAATGAGTGGCCCATCAGCGGTGTATGATGGCATCAAGAACGCTGCATCTTCGGCCCCGATCTTCGCGGTTAACGTTGCGCGCATTAGCTCGTTATTCCAGTTTCCGCCGAGATCCCAGGCCATCATCTTGGCCCACACCAGCGAGTCGACCGGTTGCCATGGTTCTGGTTGTACGCCCAGGATCAGAAATTCAGGCGGTAAGACGGGATTGGTAGCCAGAAAAGCATTGACACCTGCCGCGTATGCCGTAAGGAGATCAACCGTTGCGCGGTCGAGGTTGGCTAATGCCTGCTGGGCAGCGCGGGCAACGCCAAGCGTGCGTAAAAATGTGTCGGTACGTAACGTCGTTTCACCAAAAATCTCTGACAGACGACCATGACCAATACGGCGCTGAACTTCCATCTGCCAGAGTCGCTCTTGGGCATGCACAAAACCAAGGCCAAAGACGGCATCGGTGTCAGTAGCACCGGTAATGTGGGGGATGCCATCAGTATCGCGCACAATGGTGACAGGCCCACTAATGCCGGTTACACGGATTTCGCCGTTCGTTTGTGGCAACGAGCGCCGTAACCACAGATATCCACCACCGCCACCAATAATCAGAACGCCGATCAGCAGCAGGATGGCCCAACTGACGATTCGTATTAGCAACCTCATTGTTGTCTCGCACCTACGCTCTATGTATTCGGAATCGGGAACAGTATTATAGCAGAATTGAGAGCAGAGAGAAAATTAGGGAAGAGGAAAGAAAGTAGTAGTGAGGCCAATGCTACTTTGATTGCTCTTAACATCCGGTGACAGATAGCATGATCGCGGTTGCTCACCCCCGATCACCGCTAGGGGGAACCGATGGACACCATGGAGATGCTCTTTGCGTGTGTCGGGATGAATAAGTGCTGATCCGGAGTACTCTATCGCAGAAGAAGATCGGTTGGGGCACGGCGCCGCTGTGCCCGTACATCTCAGGTTTCGTCCACCATACCGTGAGACGATTATGCGGATAGGCTCTAAGTTAGGGGATCTCCGTCCCTTTTCCACCTTTTCCCGCTGAGGAGAGACGCTAACTGATGGGTTGTCGTGCGGCTAGCGCCCCTTTACTTTCACCCCTGCCCTCTTCCTCTTACACCGAAGGCGAGGAAGGGGAAGGTGCGAGAATGCCGTAGGCATAAATCCATCCCTTCCCCCTAACTCTCTTTCCGCTATCCTCATTCCCAGGCGATTGTGCGGTCAAGGTGAGAGCTTTCAGCTCGCCAACCGCTGCCAATCTCTATCGCCTCCCTGACAGAGAGGTGCCCTTGTCCTTTACCCTTCCAGTAAAAGTGCTTCTGGGTCTTCGATCAGCTCCTTCACCTTCACCAGGAAGCGCACAGCGGTGCTCCCATCAATCAGGCGATGATCATAGCTAAGAGCTACGTACATCATCGGGCGAATGACAATCTGACCGTTCACCACAACCGGTCGTTCCTCGATCTTATGCATGCCGAGAATACCAACCTGTGGCGCATTGAGAATAGGCGTGCTCATCAGCGAACCGTACACGCCACCATTGGTAATAGTGAATGTACCACCTTGCAGCTCGGCCAGACTCAAAGTACCTTCGCGCGCTTTCTTCGCCAATTGCGCGATCTCACGCTCGATCTGAGCGAAGGTCTTGCGGTCGGCGTCGCGTACAACTGGTACAACCAATCCTTCATCAACTCCCACTGCAATCCCGATGTCGTAGTAGTATTTAATCACCACCTCTTCACCCTGAATTTCGGCGTTGACCATCGGGAAAGCTTTTAGCGCACCAACTACCGCCTTCGTGAAGAATGACATAAAGCCTAGCCCAACCCCGTGACGTTCTTTGAACGAGTCTTTGTGGCGTGCACGCAGGGCCATGACCGCACTCATATCCACTTCATTGAACGTGGTGAGCATTGCTGCCGTGTGTTGGGCTTCAACCAGACGACGGGCGATAGTCAGTCGCCGTCGACTCAGGCGCTGCCGCTCTTCGCGGCGGTCGCCATTCACCGTCACCGTTGGCGCCGGAGTTGCCGGCGGTGTTGGTCGCGGAGCAGTAGCAGCCGGGAGTGGGGATGTCGGTGCTGGTG
>NZ_JPIM01000014.1 GCF_000735195.1 Chloroflexus sp. MS-G | reverse complement strand
TCCTCACCCCCAGCCTCGCTCCCGCGCTGCGGGTCTTGCGGTGGCCTCCACGTCTGTCTCAGAAATACGCTAGGAGGCACGGGGTTGAAACCCGTCCCTACCAACGCGATGAAAGACAGAGCTGCGGGGGGCGCCCGCACCCCCAGCCCCGCTCCTGGGCTGCGGGCCTTGCGGTGGCCTCCACGTCTGTCTCAGAAATACACTAGGAGGGACGGGTTTGGAACCCGTCCCTACCAACGCGATGAAAGACAGAGCTGCGGGCCGCCCGCACCCCCAGCCCCGCTCCCGTGCTGCGGGAGCGGGGCTGGGGGGAAGGTGAGGGGGCTGGGGGGAAGGTGAGGGCCACCAGGCGTGCTCGCAGCACCGACACTGCCACTGTTTCCCTGACCATGATGGAAGTGTCATGGTCAAGACTCATCAAAAGCCCAGGTTTCTGAATCAAGCTCTCAGACGTCGCACTGTCGAGACCAGACGTGGTAACACCTCGCCAGCCTTGCCATGAATGGTAAACAGTGGTGGGCGAGCCGCAGTGGTTTGTTCAAGATTGAGGATCAGAACGGTTGCCCCTCTGGATAGGGCGATCCGGGGGAGAGAAGCTGCCGGTTCAACAACGCCTGACGTACCAATTGAAAAGAAGACATCGCAATCGAGCGTCGCAGTGTAAGCAGCCTCTAACGCAGCGACTGGCAGATATTCACCGAACCAGACGACATCGGGACGCAACAAAGCGCCACAATCGGGACATTGGGGCAGCTCTTCATCGTAATCCCAAGTTGTATGCACGGTACCGTCGGCCATGCAGCGCGCACGATGAAGACTACCGTGTAATTCGATCACATCTTGACTACCGGCACGCTGGTGCAAACCATCAATATTCTGCGTGATGAGAGTCAACTTTGGCACCATCTTCGCCAGATCGACCAGGGCATAATGAGCCGGATTGGGCTGAGCAGCACAGGCTTTGATCCGTCGCTCGGCGTACCAGCGCCAGACCAATCCTGGATTGCGGGCAAAGCCCGCCGGTGAAGCCAGTTCTTCCGGATCAAACTGCGACCAGAGACCGGTTTGGGCATCGCGGAACGTAGGAATACCACTTTCCGCCGAGATACCTGCACCGGTCAAGACTGTCACGTGCTGCGCGGCATGCAGATGGTGCGCTAGAGCAGTGATAACCTCATCAAGATCGCTCATACCTCATCTCCGCCCAATTTACGACGGTTTAAATACCAGATCAAAGCGGCATGCACGTTGCGGCGAGAAGCTGACGTGCCAGACACCGCAGGTTGGCGCCGGGTTGCCACCGGGGTAAACATGGGAACGGAGATCGATCTGATCATGGCTTAGTTCGAGCAGAAATGCACGAATTGGTGAGCCATGCGTAATGATAGCAACCCGCTGATACGGCGAATCGAACAGACTGGCTAGCACCTCGCGCACCCGCGCCCGCACCTGCTCAAATGTCTCCCCCGGTGCATGTTCCTGTACTAGTGTGGTAAATGAGACCGGTAATCCAAGGGCATCGACTAGCACCTCTGCCGTTTGGGTCGTGCGGGCAAATGGCGAGACTAGAAGTTGCTCTACCCCTTTATCGGCCAGAAATGCTGCTACCTGACGCGCCTCGGCCCGACCACGTTCAGACAAATCAGGTCCTGGCGGAAGCTGGTACGGAATAGACGGATTGTGCATTGGTTGCCCATGACGAATAAGAAAAAGATCGGAAAGCACTGAATTTCCTTACATCTTGATGTAGCAGTAGTGTTTAGGTATTATCATGAATAGTGTACCATAGAAGATTGACGGGCTGAACTGCAACATATACAATTGATGCGGCGTCGCATCGACAGCAGATAGTAGTTTCTGTGTAGAATCACCGATCAACAAAGGATACATCAATGCGGCTGATCCTCTATCTTGGTAAAGGCGGCGTCGGCAAAACTACTACCTCGGCAGCAACAGCAGTACGGGCAGCCGAATTAGGCTATCGCACCCTGGTTGTCAGTACCGATGTAGCGCATAGTCTGGCCGATGCACTTGACACTCCATTAGGTTCATTACCTACGCAGATTGGCGAACGTTTGTGGGGGCAGGAGATCAATGTGCTCGATGAGGTACGCCAGCATTGGGGTGAACTACGGGTGTACCTGAGTAACCTGCTCCGCCGCCGGGGGGTTGATGAAGTGGCAGCCGAAGAGCTCGCTATTATCCCCGGCATGGAAGAAGTGGTAAGTCTGCTCCACATTCGACGACAGGCGCGTGAAGGCAATTTCGATGTTGTGATTGTTGATGCTGCCCCCACCGGTGAAACGGTGCGTTTGCTAACAATGCCCGAAACTTTTCTGTGGTACGCAGCGCGCGTGATGGATTGGGAACCGACCACGCTTAAAGTGGCGCGACCGTTGGTCAAGCAATTGGTACCGGCAACCGATGTGTTTTCTAAACTCGAACGACTGACCAAGGGTGTAGAAGCGCTACGAGCGACATTGACCGATCCCCAAATCAGTTCTTACCGGCTGGTGGTCAATCCTGAACGGATGGTGATCAAAGAGGCGCAACGGGCTTCAACCTATCTGGCCTTATTTGGCTATCCGGTTGATGGGGTCGTGCTCAATCGGGTGTTACCGGTCGATAAGGTGGAAGGGGCTTTTATGCAGGAATTAGCCCGCATTCAGCAGGGTTATCGTCAGATGGTCTACGACCTCTTCCGGCCCTTGCCGATCTGGGAAAGCCCCTACTATGCCCGTGATCTCGCCGGCATAAAAGATTTGTCGATAGTTGGTCAGCAATTGTTCGGTGATGATGATCCGGTCAAAGTTCATTTTATCGGGAAGACGCAAGAGATTGTGAAGCAAGGCGATGAGTATGTGTTGCGCCTGCCATTACCGCACGTCGAGATTGGAAAAGTATCAATGACCAAACGCGGCGATGAGTTGTTTATTGAAATCGGAAACTTCCGCCGTGATATGCTGCTACCGACTACCCTGGCCGAGCGTCCGGCACGGCGTGCGTACTTCCGCAACGGCGTCCTTGAAGTCTTCTTTGGCCCACCAGAAACACTGTCGTTACAGACCGATGCGTCTGATGAGAAAGAGGAATCGACTTCTCCATGACGACCGAACAACAGATTGCGATTCTTGGGGTACCAATTGATCTAGGGGCAGGACGACGCGGCGTTGATATGGGACCGAGCGCGATCCGCTACGCCGGTCTGAGCCGTCGTCTTGGTGAATTAGGCTACCGGGTGGTCGATTGTGGTAATCTGGCGACACCGATGGTCGAAACCTCACCACTACCACCACCCAATACACGTTTGCGCTACCTTGAACCGATTGCTGAGATGTGTGCACACCTGGCGCAGCAGGTAGCCGATATTGTTCAACAGGGAATGCTCCCCCTGATTTTAGGCGGCGATCACAGTCTGTCAATAGGTTCGGCAAGTGGGAGTGCGCGCCATCGTCGCCTTGGCCTGATCTGGATCGATGCCCACGCTGATTTCAATGACGAACATACTACGCCAAGTGGGAATATCCACGGGATGCCGCTGGCGGTCTTAACCGGGCGCGGTCATTCGTCGCTGATCACGCTGGCCGGTCGGGTACCGGCTTTCGATCCGACACGAGTGGTGTTGATCGGGGTACGCGATCTCGATCCGCTTGAACGAGAAGCACTGCGTGCTTCGCCAATCACTGTCTTTACCATGCACGAGATCGACCGCTGTGGGATGGCAACCGTCATGGAAAAAGCCTTGACGATCGCTACCGCTGATACTGCGGGATTTCACCTGAGTTTTGATCTTGATGTTGTTGATCCACGCGAAGCACCAGGTGTAGGTACGCCGGTGAACAGCGGCATTTCGGCGCGCGAGGCACATCTGGCGATGGAGCTAATCGCCGAGAGTGGTGCGTTGCGCAGTCTTGATGTGGTGGAAGTGAATCCAATTCTTGATGAACGTAATGCAACGGCACAATTGGCGGTTGATCTGGTGTTGTCGGCTTTGGGCAAGCGAATTTTGTAAGTGCGAGACACTCATCACAAAAGGTTACCCGATCTTTAATTTGCGCTTGACGGGTGCATCATCCTTCCTTCATCCATCGCAGTTATGCTTTAATGGGAATGTTGAAAGAAGGAGCATAACCTGTGACAGCTTCATTCAGCGCAGCCGATCTACACATTCATACTACGGCTAGTGACGGCGCCGCCTCTCCTGAGGCGGTGTTGTCATATGTAGCAACACATACCGACTTGCGCATTATTGCAATCACCGATCACAATACTCTGGCAGGAGCATTGGAGGCGCGCCGCCTGGCGCCGCACTACGGTATTGAGGTGATCGTCGGTTGTGAAATCTCGACCCAGATCGGGCACGTGCTGGCGTTGTTTATCGAACACCCTATCCCGGCGGGTCTCAGCCTTACCGAAACAGTCATTCATGTGCGTGAGCAAAACGGTATGGTGTTTGCTGCCCACCCATTCGGTGCACTGGTACCATCGGTTGGACGTCAACACCTGCTGGGGCCGGAACGTAACGACATCGATTGGAATATCCTCGACGGGATTGAGGTCTTTAACGCCAGTCTCTGGAATCCGCTTAACAATCAGCGTGCTCTCCAGAAAGCTCAGGAGTATGGTCTGACCCAGCTTGGCGGCAGCGATGCGCATCATCTTGCCACGATTGGCTTGGGCCGCACCCTGTTCGCCGGTCATACTGTTGATCACTTACGACAGGCATTACAGCGCGGCGAAACGGTCGCGGTCGGTCAGTATTGGGGCTGGCGCGGGATTGCCGGTGCAGTAAGTGCCCGTATGCAGCGCTGGAGCAGATGGCAGACTGCTCCAGCACGATAAGTCAACCATTGCGCTGGACAAGGGCATTTCAACGATCTTTACTATCCTGGCAGTTGGTGATGGCGGAGGGAGGAGACAAAATAGTTTCCCAAGCCCATTGCAGACGCAACCCACAATGTACATAGCACCGACACTGTCTGAGTCACCGATCAATGAATGCTCAGAATGCTCAGACCAGCGCTAACCCTCACTGTGCAACAGGCGCTCGATCACCGTTGGGCCAAGTGCAGCGGCAACGTGATCGGCCAATCGGTCGAAAGGATCAACCTTCGGTGTATTGATTAATGTCGGTTTCCAGCCCAACTGACGTAACCATCCGCGACGGAAATCGTCGTTGGCAAAGATACCGTGCAGATAGCAACCCCATATCCGTCCATCGGGACTCAGGCAGCCATCCTCGGCAGTGGTTGGATCAGCGCCGCGCTGCACAATCTGTAGCAGAGGTTGAGCGGTTCTCAAGCGATAGCTCTGACCCATGTGAATTTCGTAGCCGCTGACAGGGGTGCGACCAGCCCAGGCGACGTGTGGGTATGCAATGGTGCGTGTAGTTTGTTTGTGGGTGCTGAACGTCGTTTCAATAGGGAGCAAGCCCAACCCGGCCTCTTCACCACCATCGCCTTCGACGGCCAACGGATCGCTGATGCGTTGGCCCAATAGTTGATAACCACCACAAATACCGACAATCGCGCCCGAAAATTGGTGTAACGCAGCATCAAAACCGTGTTCGCGCAGCCAACGACGAGCCGCCAGCGTGTGCTTTGTGCCGGGGAGAATCACCGCTGCTACGCCGCTCAGTTCTGTAGGGTGCTCGATATAACGTACCGTCACGCCGGCCTCTCGAACGAGCGGATCAAAGTCGTCGAAGTTGGCAATGCCTGGCAAGCGAATGACCGCAATAGTCAAGCCTTGAGACGGTCTATCTTGCATGTGCTCAAGAGCAACAGCATCCTCTTCGGGTAAGCCGATGTCTTCTAGCCACGGCACAACTCCCAACACCGGCAAGCCACTGCGCTCTTGTAAGATAGTGATGCCATCGGCGAACAATGACGGATCGCCGCGAAACCGATTGACGATCAGACCGGTAATGAGTGAGCGCTCGTCAGGTTCAAGGAGCATCAGGGTTCCCAAGAGTTGAGCAAAAATACCGCCGCGATCAATATCGCCGACAAGTACGGTACGGGCCTGAGCGTAGTGGGCCACGCGCATATTGACAATATCACCCGCTTTAAGATTGAGTTCGACCGGACTACCGGCGCCTTCGGCAATGACAAGATCGTAAGTAGCACGCAGGTGGTCGAGATTGCGCGTGACTACCGACCAGAGCTGGGCTTTGCGTTGCCAGAAATCGCTAGCGGTGAGTGTATGCCAGGGCCGACCCTCAACGATGATCTGGCTGCGACGTTGCCCCTCTGGTTTGATGAGGATTGGATTCATCGCTACATCAGGTTCTATACCGGCAGCAGCAGCCTGTACTGCTGTACTGCGGGCTATCTCTTTCCCATCCGCGGTGACAGCCGCATTGTTGCTCATGTTTTGGGCTTTGAAGGGCGCAACACGCAAGCCGCGACGATAGGCTAGTCGGCAAAGTGCAGTCACTAGAGTGCTTTTGCCAACAGATGAAGCAGTACCGACAACCATCAAGACAGGTGCTGGCATAGGGTTATCCTCTTGTTGTTGATAAGGTTTGCAGGGAAAGATGACCCCCTCGTTGCGCTATCCTCATTTAGACAGTATCTCGCGCCAAGCGGCCAGAAGCCGTGCATTGTCGCCTGGTCGGCGCGGGGCAACTCGTACCCATTCTGGCAAACCAAACGATGTGCAGTCTCGTACCACACACCCGCGCCTAAGCAATTGGTGCCGAACTACCCCCGCATGCGTACAGTTAACGAGCATGAAGGGCAGGTCTGCCCGCCAGACAGTCAGACCGATCTGACGCAGATTTTGAGCAAGCTCATCGCTGACGGCCCAGAGTTGCGGTATGGTTGCAGGCAAAAATGTGGTATCGGCAAGCATCGCCAGCGCTGCCGCCTGAGCCGCGCTGTTAACACTCCACGCCGGTTGGTAGTGCGCGATAGCGGTTACTGTTTTGGGGTCGGCGATCAGATAACCGATGCGGAGACCGGCAACGGCATAGCTTTTAGTAAGCGAGTAGATACGGATCAGGTGCGGTACGCTGATATGGTCAAGCGGATCATGAGGAGTGGCGTTGTGTTTGAGCGTCAGATACGCCCGATCAAGGATGAGACGTCCCCCGACAGCCACACAGGCCTGCGCCAGTTCACCGATCATATCAGATGAGAGATCAATGCCGGTAGGATTATTGGGAACGCAGAGCCAGCACAGACGAGGACGGAGCCGTTCGATGGTAGTGAATAAGTCGGGGAGATCGGGATGAAATCCTGTTGCAATCGTACTCTGTTGCTCGACAACCTGCATACCGGCCAGTCGTGACGCATGCGCGTACTCGCCATATGTCGGCCCGACAACCAACGCAGTAGCACCAGCTTCACCAAGGGCGCGGGCAACGAGATGGATCAGCTCGTTGGCACCATTTCCGACCAGGATGGCGTTGGTAGCACAATGGTGAAGCGCGGCCAACTGTGTGCGCAAACGAAGACAACTTCGGTCAGGATACGGTGCCGGATTAAGGCTCCGCAGCGCCTGCAAGACCGAGTCGGGTGGGCCGAAAGGGTTGATATTGCTGCTGAAGTCGACCAATTGACCGGCACTCAACCCTAAACGAGCCAGTTCAGTTTCATCGAGTGCGCCGTGCACTACTGGACTGTACGATTCCATGCTGCCTCCAGGGTACGCAATTCTACCGCAATACCGCAGGTCACCAGATAGACTTCTTGCGCCGCTGCCGCAACCTGTTGATTGACCCATCCCAACAGATCGCGATACCGTCTGCCGAGTGGGTAGGCCGGTACGATACCCATTCCCACCTCATTGGTGACGGCAATCAATGTGAGATTGCGACTATCTACAGTTGCCAGCAATGATGCGATTTCGTGATGAATTGCCGGTTCTGGTGCTGACTCATTGGCAAGTAAAAGATTACTGACCAGGAGTGAGAGACAGTCGAGTAGTACGACTGTACCGACCGGCAGATCGGCGAGCGCGGCGGCGACAGCAGTCGGTGCTTCAATGGTGTGCCAGGTTGTTGGCCGTCGAGCACGGTGATTGATGATGCGCTCGCGCATTTCGTCGTCGTCGGGCGTGGCAGTCGCTAGGTAGATAACATGCTCGCTGAGGCGAGCTGCGTAGCGTTCGGCACAGCGACTTTTACCGCTGCGAGTGCCGCCGGTGAAGAGGATGATGTTCTTCATAGGCGATGACCTTTCTGGATGATGAAACAGGCGATAGCACGGAGGTTGCAGACACACGCAAACAGGTGTTTTGAACGAGGCGAGATTCCTCACGCGCTAGGTGCAGGTTTAGAACTCACACCTTTTCTCACTCCTCTATCTTATACTGGCATTTCTCATCGCTGCGGCAACGAACCGTTCGGCAGCGTGTGGACAAGAGAGAAAGTGTATGTGAATGTACGAAGCCAGGGTATTCTTGATCACCACACCTTCGGTTGCAGTATGAGGCCGTAGTTCGTCGGGCAAACAGGTGTAGAGCGACGGTAGTGTTGGTGGTCGCTCTGCCCACACCGAGTAATGAAACTCGTGACCGCGCAGGGTCTCACCGGCACGCCAGAGCCACGTGTCGGTTTGAGATGTTATAGTGCGATACCCCAGTGTCAGACGCTGCGTCATACGCGATTGACCGGGCAGCACGCCGACCATAGGGAAAGCCTGACCGTGCTGGTCAATGAGTGTTTCGGTCAGGTACATCAACCCGCCACATTCGGCGTATATCGGCACTCCGGCTTCGGCAGCGATGCGAATTGCCTGGCGAAGCCTGGTATTGGCGCTCAGTTGTGCGGCATACAATTCAGGAAAGCCCCCGCACAGATAGATGGCAGCGGTCCGTTCTGGAAGAGTAACGTCGTGTAACGGGCTGAAGAAGGCTAATTCGGCGCCAGCAACCTGTAAGAGATCGAGGTTGTCGGGGTAGATAAAGTTAAAGGCTTCATCACGAGCAACTGCAATAACCGGTTTGGTGTTTGTGTCAGGTGGTGAAACGGTTGGCAGCGGCGTTACAGGGAGTGGTGGTGCAGTACGGGCAATATTGAGCAAATGGTCGAGATCAATGGTAGCAGCAACACGGTCGGCGACATGCGATAGCCATTCCTGCCAGCGCCCCGGCTCAATGACCGGTATCAGGCCCAGATGACGTTCAGGCAGCGTCAGTTCCGGAGCACGTTCAAGAAAGCCTAGTACCGGCACGCCAATCGTCTGTTCAATTGCACTACGGATGAGTGCTGCGTGACGCGGACTACCGACGCGGTTCAAAATAACGCCACCGATCCGTAGCCGACGATCAAAGTCGCGTAAGCCAGCGATGAGTGCAGCAGCGGTACGCGCCATTGCGCGCGCATCGAGCACGATAATCACCGGTGTCGCTGTCAGGCGGGCGATATGAGCACTACTGCCGGTATCGTCTGTCGCACCGTAGCCATCGAAAAGACCCATCACTCCTTCAATGAGCGCCAGATCGGTTCCAGCACTGCGTCGCGCCAGAATACCGGTCATCTGTTCGGGGGCAACAAGCCAGGAATCGAGGTTGTGGCATGGCCGTCCAGCAGCCAGCGCATGGTAACCGGGATCGATGTAATCGGGACCGCATTTGAACGGCGCAACTTGCAGACCACGCCGTCGGAGCGCAGCGATCACGCCGGCGGTCAGGGTCGTCTTTCCACTGCCGCTCATCGGTGCGGCGAACAGTAGTCTGGGGAGCAGGATTGTCTTTTCGCTCAAGGTGTTCATATCTCTTCCCAGAGCATTGGCTCTGCCGGATACTGAGCCGGGTCGTACCAGGCCAGGGTGTCGGCCAGCAGTGCCACGTCACCCACGACGAGCACTGCCGGCGGCGGAAGTTGCGCTAACCGTTGATGTTCAGCCATCGTGCCCAACGTTGCTCGTAAGGTTCGCTGTTGATGACTAGCCCCACGACTGATCAGGGCAGCCGGCGTGTCAGGATTACGGCCAGCAGCGATCAGCGCAGTGCAGACCTGCTCGATCCGACCGAGTGCCATCAGGACAACCAGAGTGGGGGTAGCGGCAAGCAATGACCAACTGATTCCACTACAGCCGTGGTCGGTGACTTCGTGACCAGAGACGACGGTGAACGCCGAGGCGATGCCGCGCCAGGTTAGGGGAATACCGGCGCAGAGTGGCACTGCCAGCGCCGACGACACACCTGGTACAATCTCAAACGGCAGACCGGCGGCGGCCAGAGCTGCCGCCTCTTCGGCGACATGGGCAAATACGCCCGGATCACCACCCTTCAAACGCACGACCTGCAAGCCATTACGCACCAGACGAACCAACGTCTCATTGATGCCATCCTGTCGCCAGGCGTGATGACCGGGACGCTTGCCGACAAAGATGCGTTCAGCGTGCGCTGGTGCTTCGTCGAGTAGGGATGCGGCAATGAGACGATCGTAGAGCACGACATCAGCCTGCCGCAATACATTCAGACCGCGTACTGTTATCAAATCGGCCCGACCAGGGCCGGCGCCAACGAGGTATGCTTTACCGCTCATGGGTGCTTACTCCAATAGTTTCTAGCCAACTGGCGATGGCATCGCGTAAGGCGGTAGATCGGGTGGGAGCGCTACCGATACTGCTCACAGTCACAGTGATGCCGCCACTGCGATAGACAGCCGGTACATGAAAGTCACCTTCGGTCGGGTTATCGGCTACATTGCAGAGCGCTCCGATGGCAATGGCAGCGGCAGCAATCCGTGCATTGACAGTACGATCGTTGGTTGCCGCAAATACCAGTCTTGCGCCATTGAGATCACCTGGTTGGTAGGTTCGACGTTCCCAGATGAGCCGCCCCTCCTCGGCCCATGCCATTAATTGAGTAGTCGCGGTTGGGCTGATTAGTCGTACCGGTACCCCGGCTGCTAGCAGGCCGCGTACCTTACGTTCACCGACATTGCCACCGCCAATAACGACTGCCGGGAAATGAGCGGGTTTGGTCAGAATGATCGGGTAGTCGCTCGCTCCGGTTGCCAGCATAGCAGTGGTCGGTTGATAAGGGCGCGTTGTGTAGCCGCGTGGAGTGACCACATGCCCAGACAGGTGAAAGCTCTGGCTATTCCCGACCAGTACCAGTGTCAGCATGTCGGCCAGAGCAGGATCGGTGGCTGCCAGCGTGGTAACGGTAATCTGTTCATCGTCACGGCTCACCTGTCGGCCAAAGACAACCGGTGTTGTTGGCGGGCGATGGTCGCGCAAAATAGCGAGAGCAGCGGCGAGTTGCCAGTTGCGCCCTTGTGAACGTGGGTTGTAGAGTGCGACGACGAAATCGGCCTGGGCCGCAGCACGCAATCGCCGTTCGATCAGCGACCACGGCGTGAGTAAATCGCTGAGGCTGATCAGACAAAGGTCATGATTGATCGGTGCACCGATGCGAGCAGCCAGCGCCTGAAATGCACTGACACCCGGAATAACTTCAACGACCGGATCGCGGCCATTCCAACCGATGGCCTGTAATTGCTCGAACACAGGAGCAGCCATCGCGTAAATCCCTATGTCACCACTGCTTACCAAGGCTACACGCCGACCAGATCGCGCCAGGTCAATCGCCATCTGTGCCCGTCCTATCTCGTCACCCATAGCTGGTGTTGCAATCACCTCTTGATCGGCACGGAGCAGGGGCCTGATCAGGTCGATATACCGTGCGTAACCCATCACAACCTCCGCATTGCTCAGCGCCCGCCGAGCTAACTCGGTGAGATGGGCCAGATCGCCGGGGCCAATACTGACCAGCCTGAGCTGACCGGTGGCAGAAGGCAAAGCAATGGAAGCGGCTTGGCCGAGGGCAACAGCAACCGTGCATTGGGCAAAGACCTGTTTGGGAACCAGGAGTGGCCCTTGGGCTGCGATTGTCGCACATGGCTCGGCTACACCGGGGAGAGCAAAGCGAGTTGCGGCACTTGGGCTAAACGCTTGCGGATCGAGGGCTTGCAGTTGATCGGTGTTAATGACCGTAAGCGGAACACCGAAATGATCGGCCAGCGCAATAATACCGGCCTCATCGGCCTTCAGTTCGGCGGTCGCAAGAGCAGCGACACACTCGGTCAGCAGATCATGCTGCGCCAGTGTTGTTGTGACTGCGGTAGCAAGTTCATCAACCGGAACACCACGACGACAACCGATGCCGATCACCAGCGATGGGAGAAAATAACGTAACGCTTTGTGGCGT
Organism: Chloroflexus sp. MS-G; assembly: GCF_000735195.1. Classification (GTDB taxonomy): domain Bacteria; phylum Chloroflexota; class Chloroflexia; order Chloroflexales; family Chloroflexaceae; genus Chloroflexus. The sequence goes on along the minus strand of NZ_JPIM01000014.1, from coordinate 43,560 downwards.
AATTTATTCCAGAGAGGGTCAAGCCGCCGGTACGAAACAAGAATCGCTGCGGCAAAACGGGGATCGGTCAGCAGCTCGGCTTCATTCACCCATTCAACCGTTGCCACCGAAGCCAACTCGGTGGTTAACAGGGCACGCGCTGCCGGTAGCGCCGGATCGACCCACACCCCAACGGGATCGCCGTTCACCAGGCAAGCCATAACGTGAGTTGTGGCTGAATCCGGCGCCAGGCGCCAACCCTGTTCCTTTCCGATGAGATCGAGGGCTGGCAGGCCCTGAACGTCGCTTGCAGTCGTGATAGCGGCCAGACCGGCGGTGATGGTTGCAATCCGACGGGCTAGCGCATTCGCACCGGCACGATGCCCGCCAACCAGGGGTACAACAACCTGACCCTGTTCATCGAGGCAGATCACCGCCGGATCGACTGTTTTCGCGTTGAGCAGTGGTGCGATCAAGCGCACGGCAATCCCGGTTGCGGCGATGAAGATAATCGCGCTACTCTGACGCCAGGCCATCTGCACCGCTTCGCGCAGTGTTGTGTACGTCCGTCCGCCAGGAACTGTCGCAACGAATCGCTCTGGCACCCAGATCGTCGCCGGAACGTGTTGTGCCAACCGATTAGCAAGTTCGACGCCGGCACGGCTAACGGCAATGATCGACGATGGTGTCGTAGCTGCCTCTGCCGGGGTATATTGATCACTGAGTTTCCTCTTCATTTGCTATCTTTATCTGTCTTGGTCAAGAGGTGCTTGTTCTTGCTCAGGAGATCGCTCTCGTTCCTCATATCAGGCCTAAGAATGGAAAGCAGACTGATCGCTGTTCTCACCATTTCCATCATCTGACACGATACGCCGTCGAAGGCGATGGCTAAACTGCGGATTGTAGAGATGGCTGGTCGGTCGGTCAGTACGTTTGTGGGCTGGATCGAGCGCCGCACTGACTAGAATCAGAGCCTGACGGGTAAAGCCAGCAGCCTTCACGCTGGCGACAATATCGCCTAACGTGCCGTGGATGATCACTTCATCGGGCCAGGAGACGCGATAGGCCACTACAACCGGCGTTTCTGGCGTGTAAACACCACCGGCCAAGAGATCGTCAACCACCTGCTGAATACGGGTAATCCCCAGGTAGATCGCCAGCGAAGCACCGTGAGCCGCCAGGCCGCGTAGATGTTCGCGTTCTGGCAACGGTGTTCGTCCGCCGGGGCGGGTCAGGATGATGGTTTGCACCAGTTCGGGCACCGTCAACTCAACACCAAGGCGTGCGGCGAGGGCGAAGGCTGCGGTGACACCGGGTACAATCTCGTAGGGAATACCGGCTTCGTCAAGCGCCACCATCTGTTCGTGAATCGCTCCGTACAGCGCCGGATCGCCGCTGTGTAAGCGAACCACCACTTGCCCGGCCCGTGCCGCTTCGCTCATCACCTGTACGATCTGCGCGAGGTGCATTTCGACCGAGCCGATAATGCGTGCTTCAGGCCGGGCATACGCCAACGGTAGGGCTGCATCTACCAGACTATCAGCGTAGAGGATCAGGTTAGCCTGTGCCAGAAGATCACGTCCACGCACTGTAATAAGATCGGGGGCACCGGGGCCGGCACCGACAAAATAGACGGTACCTGGAGTAGCAGGGTAGATCATAGCCATCCTCCACGACGAACGATGACCAACGACAGATAAGGACGATGCTGGAGATCGAGTGTGCGCAGATCGCGGGTGATGAATTCGCCCTCCAACCCGACTCGCTCGGCGTAGAGGGCATTGTCGAGCAGATTGAGTTGCTGCAAGGCTGTGACAATTGTTGGTAGGGCCGTACCGGCTTTCATCAGCACAACGGTATTGAAATCGTTGAGCAGCCGTTGCAGAGTGAGCATGTCGGTTTCATAGCTGGCCGGCAACACGACGAACCGCTCGTCGGCCATGGTCAACGGGACACCACCGGCAGCGGCAGCCGCAGCAAATGAGGTGATGCCGGGAATGATCTTGACGGTGATGTTGGCAGCAGTGTGTAGTTCACGCCACAGATAACTGAATGTGCCGTACAGTAGAGGATCACCGAGTAAGAGATAGACACCCCGTTGTCGGCCGGTCAGTTCTTGCTGAATCGTTGCGGCAGCCGCTTGCCAGGCTGGGCGCAATTGACCGGCATCGCGAGTCATTGGCAGAGGCAGACTCACTAGACGCTGGCGCTCTTGATCGATCCAGGGTGTGGCAATCTGTAGCGCGATACTGGCATCACCCTCACGACTAAGGGGGGTGAAAATGACATCAGCGCTTTGAATGGCGCGTAATCCCTTAAGCGTAATCAATTCCGGATCACCGGGACCAACGCCGACGGCGATCAGCTCGGGAAGTTCAGTCATAGGTTGCCTCTTTTCGCCAGACAACGATATACACTGGGTTGAGTGCGGCAAACCGCAAATCAGTTTGAATTGGTGCCCCACGATTGATCTGAACATGGGTAACCCGGGCCCCTGGTAAGAGCTGCACTACCTGGGCAAGATGGCCGGTCATGACGAGATTGATCACCAATCGCCCGGCAGGGTGCAGTCGTTGGCGAGCCAGCGTTACGATGTCGGATAGACGCCCACCGCTGCCACCCACAAATACAGCATGCGGATCAGGCCACGACCGGCATGCTTCTGGCGCTTCGCCATGAAACACGTGCAGATTGGGCGCCGGGAAGCGGCGCAGATTCGTCTGAATGTGATCAATGAAAACCGCCCGGCGCTCAACTGCATAGACCTGCGCGGTTGGCCATGCCCGAGCTGCCTCAATCGCTACCGATCCACTACCGGCGCCGATGTCCCACAACACCTCACCTGGCCGAATTGCCAGTTCGGCCAGATTGAGCAGCCGAACCTCGCGTTTTGTCAATTGACCGGCTTCAGTTCTAAAAGCTTCATCGGGTAAACCGGGTGGAACCGGCTGACGCGGCTGGTCGTTCCAGACAATCAACACATTCAACGGATCGAACGTACTGTTCACGATCTCGGCGAGCGTTGCTCGTACAACTCGTTGTTGTGTTCCGCCGAGCTGTTCACATACCGCACAGCGACTATCTGGTGCTAATCCGGCAGTGATCAACGCCTGCGCAATGACTGCTGGTGTCTGCTGATGATCGGTCAGGATTGCTGCCTTAGCTGCGCCAAGAACCGCAGGAATGATATTGGCAAATGGACGCCCGTGCGCACTGAGTAAGATGGCGTCGTGCCAGGGTTCGGCGAGGGCGGCAAACGCAAGTTGGGCCGCCGTAGGTGCCGGTATGATCTCAAGCGCTTCGGGTGGAAACCGCCGGCGCAAGCTACTGCCAATACCGTACCAAAGAGGATCACCCGATGCCAGCACGACGGCGGTTTCTCCGCTCTCCCAGGCACTATACAACCGCGATAGGGCCGGTTCAACGCTAGCTTCGATGGTCAGGCGTTCAGCGGGAACATCGGCAAACGCCGCGAGCTGTCGCTTACCGCCAACCAGCAAATCGGCGCGCCGAATCCGTTCGCAGAGATGAACGGGCAGGCCCTCGGCGCCGGCAGCAGTCAGACCAACAACCAAAATAGGTGTGCGTCGACTCATACATCCTCCACCGGCTCGTCGGTCTCAGGCAACGGTTCGTTCGGTAGACGTTCGATCAGCGGTGGCGGTGGTGTTATCGGTGTCGTTGGTTGCATACCGGTTCTGGCCGCACGTGCAAGCACGTTCCCGTCGAAATCGACGAGAATCGTCTCAAAATCCATCGTTCCACCCAGACTGGTAATGAACCGCAGACATTGATCGAGCGCCAATTCGACAATCCGTTGCAGTGGTGCTATCAGACCATTGGCCTGGCACAGTTCGAGAAAGTGCCGACCAGTGTTGGCACGTGCTACTTCCTCGACGAAGGTATCTGGCGCACCAACTTCGCGACAGACCTGAGCCAGAAACGTAAAATCAACCTGATTACCGGCGACGTGGGTTTGCATGTGGCCCTGAGCGGTTTTGATCATCTTGCCGATCATACCTACAAATGCAGCCGCTGAAACCCCATGACTGACACATACCTTCAGAGCATCGCCAGTGAACACACTCAACTCGACAAACGCAATTTCTGGTAATTCGGGAAAAATCTGCATAGCGAATTTTTCTGAACGACCACCGGTACATAAGATAATTTTTGGCACACCGTTCCGAGCTGCCATTTCCACAGCCTGGATCACACTGGCTCGCCAGGCTGCCGTACTGTATGGGAAGACTTTGCCGGTTGTACCGAGAATACTGATACCGCCCACAATCCCAAGTCGGGGATTTAGAGTCTTCTGGGCGATCCGTTCGCCATCGGGCACACTGATGATAACCTCAAGCCCCTGCCGATCAAGAAAGGCCTCACCATCGGGCGCATATTCACGTACTGCATCGATAACATTCGCGGTAATTTGTTGGCGGGGCACCGGGTTAATTGCAGGACCGCCGATTGGTAAGCCGAGACCGGGCAGCGTTACTCGACCGACACCCTGCCCACCCTCAATATGTATCCCCGGTGTGGCAACAATCCGTACCTGGGCGCAGATCAAGGCCCCGTGGGTCACATCAGGGTCATCGCCAGCATCCTTCACCATACAGCAGTATGCACCATCGGCATCAAGCCGGGTGATGGCCGGGGTCATTGTTGCTGTCTCACCGATTGGCAGCGTAATCGTGACCTGTTCCGGCCAGCGTCCACTCAAGAGCGCGATGGTAGCCGCCTTCGCCGCTGCCGCAGCGTTACTGCCGGTGGTATAGCCGGTGCGTGTGCCGCGTTTATTCCGTGGTGGAACCATATCGGCCATGGGCATCTCCATTATGCGCTGTTATCTTCACCCGTTGCCAGCCGCAGCAGCGCATTGACAACCGCCGTCGCCACCGGCGATCCACCTTTGCGCCCGACGCTAACGATCCATTCGACATCGGTACAGGCCATGAGAGCCTCTTTGCTCTCGACAGTGTTGACGAAGCCAACCGGTGTACCAACGATTAACGCCGGTCGTGCACCACGATCGAGCAGAGCGATCACCTCAAGCAGAGCGGTTGGTGCGTTGCCAATCGCCACGATGGCTCCATCCAGGCGACCCTGCTCATACGCCCAGCGCATGGCCGCCGCGCTACGGGTAAGACCAGTAGCAGCAGCGAATGCCAGCACCGGTTCGCTATCGTTGAAACAATCAACACGACCACCGAGATGGTGCAACCGTCGTTGATCGATCCCGACTCGCACCATCTGCACATCGGTGATGACCGCACATCCACGCTGCAAGGCGGTAATACCGGCTTCAACTGCACTAGAGCTGGCCTTGATCAGCTCGGCGAACTCAAAATCGGCGGTGGTGTGAATGACTCGTTCTACGATGGCCACGAGTGGCGATGGTACGATAACGTTGCGGGCAGCCAGCTCGGCACGAATGATAGCAAACGAGCGTGCGGCGATCTCGGCGCCACTCGCCGTTGGCAACGCATGGTTGTTCATGGCATTGCTCCTCGCCGTAATTGAACTGCCACTTCTGCTACGCGCCGCCCCAGCGCGTATGCCTGAGCCAGGTCTTCCTCAGTCACTGCGCCAACAGCAGTTGCACCGTAGTATGATCCGGATCGGATCATCATTTCACTCCACGGTAAGCCAACAATAATCATCCCGCCACCCAACATCCAGTGCAGCACCGAGAGTAGGGTAAACTCGGTACCCGAATGTCGTCCGGCGCTGCTGGTGAAGGCAGCACCGATCTTTCCGGCTAAACTGCCTTCTTCCCATAGATCGCCGGTAGTGTCGAGCCAGCGTTTGAGCGTACCTTTGATCCCTGTCCAGTTTGGCGTACCGATAATGATACCGTCGGCCTCGATCAGATCGGCTTTGGTGGCATGATTGGGTTGGCTGATCTTGACCGTTACGCCAGGCACAGATGTGGCGCCATCGGCAATTGCCTGGGCCAGGTGAGCGATGGTATCACCTACGTCGTGCAGGATGAAGATATGGCACATTGTGTTGTTCATCGTTGAATATGCTCTTTCCAGTAGTGGTAGGTCTTGGCGACTGCCGTGACCACGTTTTTGATCTCTCCATCAAGGCGAAACTGTGGGCCTGCGGGCAACAGCAAGGTGCGATCTTCCCGTCGTACACTGACATTTTCTACGATGATCGCACGTAACAGCCAGATAGCCATCTCTTCGCTCTCGCAAATCAGACCAATCCAGCCTGGTGCGACATCGGTAGTGACCGGCAGATCGGTCACCATCGTCAAGGCGCGGCGAAGTTCAGCAATGACACGGGCGTAGCCTTCTGGATCGACCCGTATGGTTTCCGGATCAACCGGTTCGAGCAGGGTACCGCGATGAGGTGGGCCACCGGCTAATGCCAGTTCACAGAAGGGATTGCTCGGATCATCACCGCCCCAAATGCGATCCCACGCCACCTGCCCGGTTTCGTCGAAGACAAGCGGCGCTGCACTCATCGGTGCAGCACTTACCGGACGACCGCCACGGTAGCGTGGCGGCAAGATGGTTTTCATCCCGTTGTTCGCTGTCTCGCCACGCAACCCGTGTTCGTGATCGCTGGTCTGTGGCCGACCAAAGTCGGCGGTGTAGCCCGGAAACAGGCGTCGATATTTACAAACATCACAGTTTACTGCGGCGTACCCCTCGGTTGCCTCTTGAAATCGTTGCTGGATGGCGGCAATCACGCCTTCGTGAAGCCCAAGATGTTCGGTCACCACGAAATCATGATCAGGATAGCGTGAGCGTGCATCGTTGACCTGTGATCTGATCCGTTGCAAAATACGCCCACTGAAGAGCAGATACGGTATCACAATGATCCGACGGGCGCCAAGCGCAACACAGGCTTTTATCGTTTCAGGTACCCTTGGCGTGGTGATACTGTAAAAGCCATACATAACGTGAGCATAGCCGCGCCCTTCCCATAGCAGACGCGCCATACGCGCAACGTCGGCATTGCTGTCGGGGTCGCTACTGCCTCGTCCGATCAGAGCGAGGGCGGTCTCGGCGCGAGGAACCGGCGGTACTGCCGCTTCAGCCTCATGCAACCGGTCAGCTAACGCCTTGAGTAGGGCATACTGGACGCCGAGCGGAGCGCCGTAGTGAATGGTCACGTCAGGCCAGCGTAGTCTTGCCTGCTGCAAGGCCACCGGAATATCGTTCTTCTGATGACCGGCAGCCCCTAGGAGCAACGGTAGGGCGATGATGCGCCGATAACCAGCGCGAGCGCACTCATCGAGCGCCTGACCAATCGGGGGATCGGCCAGCTCCAGAAAACAGGGTTGTACAGAGCAATCGAGCCGTTCTTGCACCAGACTCGCCAATTGGTGATATTCAGCAAGGCCGTCTGGATCGTCGGTTCCGTGTCCAATCAAGAGAAGAGCTGTCTTCGTCATTGCCATTACCTCTGCCAGCGCTGGAATACCACGCCGATACCTAACCCGATCACCACCATCCCTACCGCCAAGCGCACGATCTGTCGGGCCTGCGCGATCATGGCGGCATTGGGAACGCACGAGCCACTGCCGAGCGCGTAATGATCACGCTTCGTGAGTATCGTATCGAGCGCTCCGGCCATTGCCGCCATCGGCCAGCCCGCGTTAGGTGAAGCCGTCTTCCCTGCGTCACGTCGTGCAATGTGCCAGGCCTCTCGTCCACGCCGGTTGACGATCTGCGCCGCTAATGCAATCAGGATCGCCGTCAGACGAGCCGGTATGATGTTGAAGCCATCATCGCAGCGCGCAGCGACCTTGCCCAGGTATTCGTAAGTTGGTGTACGATAGCCCCACATCGCGTCGGCAGTGTTGGTAAAACGGTAGATTACCATTGCCGGTAGACCGCCGATCAATAGCGCCAGGAGGGGTGCGATCACGCTATCACTGAGGTTCTCGGCCAGCGACTCGATTGCAGCCCCGGCAACCTCAGCCGCACTGAGATCGGCGGTAGGGCGACTGACCAGGTGCCAGCCCAGTAAGCGACGTGCTGCAACGAGATCACCGTTGGCGAGGGCAGTTTCTACCGCGGCCACGGCTCGATCCAGGTCACGATAGGCCATTAGGAACGAGGCACAGCCACTCTGTGCCAACCAGTGCTGCGGTAGCCAGGACACAACACTACTGCTCAACCACCAGCCCAACCCTAGCCAACCTGCTCCCCAAACTAAGCGCGCCCATGATGTATCGGGGGCATATCGCTCGCCCAGGCGCAGCCAGTGTCCCATGAGCGCAACTGGGTGCAGATTCCCCAATGGATCACCCAGACCCTGATCAATCGCCAATGCTAAGAGCGCGATGGTGCACCGCCGGCGTAGTCGTTCAATGCTCATCACACCATACCTCTGGCGGAGCGATGAGCAGACGGATTGCTTCATCGTTCCATAGTTGTCGGGGAGAACCAACCGCAGCGACGCTGCCTCCGTGCAACACAATCACCAGATCGGCCCAGCGCCTGGTGAGCGCGAGATCATGAGTCGCCATGACGACGGTTCGTCCTTGGGCAACCAATCGATCAAACACCCGCAGAATCTGCTGCCTCGCCCACAGGTCCAGCCCAGAGGTGGTTTCATCGACCAGAAGATACTGCGGCCGCATCGCCAGTACCCCGGCCAGCGCCACGCGCGCCTTTTGCCCACCGCTCAGCGCGTGGGTTGGGCGGTCGAGGAGATCGGTCACGTCGCACAATGCAGCGGCTTCACGTACCGCGTCCTCTGCTTCTGCAGGGCGTAATCCCAGATTGAGTGGCCCAAAGCTGATGTCTTGCCAGACACTGGCACTAAAGAGTTGCTCGTCCGGTGATTGCATCACCATTCCCACATACTGCCGAACGTACCGCATGTCGGCGCGTGCATAGCCGATTGGACGATCACCAAGACGAACCTGGCCCTGTTGCGGACGAAGCAGCCCTGCACCAACCAACAGCAACGTACTCTTCCCGGCGCCGTTGCGCCCCAGAATCGCAACCCGCTGCCCGGTGGGAATCGTCAAGGAAACGTTCTGGAGTGCCGGAACCGAAGAACCGTCAAAGCGGTACGAGACTCGTTCAAACGTCAGCATGGCTGTTATCCCCACATGCGTGCCAGGCTCACGGTGATCACCATGAGCACCAGAAAGGCCCACAAGCGCCAATCGTGGTGATACCTGATCGGTAACACGCGCACCTCGCCGCAGAATCCGCGACCGATCAACGCCTGTTCGAGCATCCGACTGCGCTGATACGCAGCCATGAACAACTGACTACCAATAAGCGCCGAGCTCCGCAGCGTTGAACGCCAGGAAGCATATCCCAGTCGGGCTTTCTGCGCGATGACCATGCGCTCGAGCGTGTCAAGCAAGAGAAAGATAGCCCGATAACTTAGGATCATCACCTCGATCAGAATAGTCGGTATCCGCCATCGGTGGAAGAGATCGATCAGATCGACCAGCGGCGTGGTCAAGGCCAGAACATTGAGCGCCGACACGCACGCGATCACCCGGATGAAGACCTGCCCCGCGAGCAGGACGGATGAACGGTCCATACTCACCCAGAACGGCCCAATCGGCACCGCAGCAGTCGATGCGTCAACGCCGAGGCGTACCGCAATCCCGATGACCGATAGCATCAGAAACATACTCTCGGTGCTCAGGACGGCAATCACGACTCGCCATGGGAGACGCGCATAGCCGATGGCAAGACCGACCATCCAGAGCAGCGCCAGCCCGCTGACCAACGGTCGGTCGAGGACGAGGCAGAGCACGATCGTTGTCAGTGCGATCGCGCTCTTCTGAGCCGGATCGACCATGCGGAGCCGATTGGTAAAGGCGTAGCGATCGATCACCCGCAGCATGGATCACCGATCTCGTTGTTGACGCCGACCGTGCTGCCAGCCAAAGAAGTAGCCGATCACGCCGGCGCCTAGCCCGGCTTGAAGGGCAAACAACAGACTTTCTGTCTCGCTCCCCGGTGGCTCAAACAGGGGCACAACCCATGGCGTATAGTCGGGGTTCACCTCGGTAATCGCCTGTGCTGCCGCAGCATCGGCACCACCGAACTCGGTATCGCGAATGAGCAGCAGCGGCGCGACTGCCAACGCAACGACGATCAGACTCAAGATCATAACGACCGGCCAGGATAACGGTTGTGCGTTCATGGACGGATTCCTTTCACCGCAAGGGCTTCCAGTTCTGCTTTGGCATTCGTTTGCAAGGCATTCATGATCAACACCGTCAGGACCCCTTCGCTGATCGCGAGCGGTATTTGCGTGACGGCAAAGATGGCGCCGAATTTGATAATGGATGCGCCGATGCCACCGACCGGATCGGGATGCGCAAGTGCCAATTGCAGGGCGGTGACCACATACGTGGTGAGATCGGCCAGCGCTGCCGCCAGAAAGACGGTTACCCAGAAGGGTGCGCGTCCGTTCAGACTCCGCCAGATGAGCCATGCCACCCACGGGCCGACGACCGCCATACTAAATGCATTCGCGCCGAGGGTGGTGAGACCACCGTGTGCAATCAAGAGGGCCTGAAACAGCAACACGATCGAGCCGAGAATACTCATCACCCATGGCCCAAACAGGATGGCACCGAGCCCGGTGCCGGTCGGGTGACTGCTCGATCCGGTGACACTGGGCAATTTCAGGGCACTGAGAACGAAGGTAAATGCGGCGGCAAAGCCAAGCAAGAGACGGACTTCAGGAGTATCGCTGATAAGTGCACGGAGGCGACGAACACCGATGACCCAAAAGGGAATGACCACCACAAACCAAAACAATGCCCACAGTGGCGGGAGAAACCCCTCCATGATGTGCATCGCATACGCCGGTCGCGCCTCAAACACAAGGAAGAGGACCGCCCCTACACTGACGATAAGCCACCGCTGCCATCGTTTCATCGGAGACCTCCATTGCTGATACATTGCTACTTCGATTGCTGCTCACCTTCCGACACACCAGCTTCAGCAAATGTTGCCATCTCGTCGAGTATTTTGCAAGCTGCCTGACAGATTGACATTGCCAGGACTGCACCGGTACCTTCTCCCAGCCGCATGTTGAGATCGAGGAGCGGTTGGAGATCGAGATGGCTGTAGACGGCACTATGCCCACGCTCAACCGAGCGGTGACCGGCGATCATATACGGCGTGGCGGCAGGTGCTAACGTTGCTGCGATCAGGGCTGCTGCCCCCGAAATGAAACCGTCGATAACGACCGGCACCCGTCGGGCCGCCGCGCCGAGTATGACACCAGCCAGGCCGCCGATTTCCAGGCCGCCTACCTTCGCCAACACGTCGAGACCATCGTTCGGATGAGGACGATGGAGCGTCAGGCCCTTCTCGATGACCGCAATTTTTCGAGCCAAACCGGCATCGTCAATACCGGTACCGCGTCCGGTCACCTCGCTGGCCGGGCGACCGGTGATCGCGGCGACAATGGCACTCGCTGCCGTGGTGTTGGCAATGCCCATTTCTCCGGTAGCCAGCAGATCGACTCCACTATCAATCGCTTCATTCGCACACGTAATACCAACTTCTATTGATTGTCGGGCAAGCTCGCGACTCATTGCCGGTTCTTCGGTGAAGTCGGCTGTACCATACGCAAGTTTGCGACTGATTAGCTCAGGATGGGCCGGTAAATCGGTTGCAACACCAATATCAACTACGATCACACGGGCGCCGACATGACGGGCCAGCACGTTGATCGCTGCGCCCCCACGCAAGAAGTTTAAGACCATTTGTGGAGTAACCTCTTTTGGAAATGCACTGACACCCTGGCGGGCAACACCGTGATCACCGGCCATGACAATCACAGCCGGCGTAGTTAACCGTGGCCGTTCGCGTCCGGTGATACCGGCAATCCGGATCGATAGCTCTTCCAATCGTCCGAGTGAACCTGCTGGTTTCGTAAGCGTATCCTGGCGGCGACGCGCAGCAGTAGCTGCCTGATCGTCGAGTGGCCCGATCTGATTGATAGTTGTTTGAAGCAGATCCATGGGTTCCTCCTTTCCTTTGTTTATTGCTACGCTGATTCGTGATAGTCGTCCTGTGCCGTAGACAGTCCCTCGCGCACAGCTTCACCCTGGTTCAGAATCTCGGCGATGGTGGCTTGGGCTTCCGGTGAAGGATTACGCCACATTCCTCGACCAATTGCTTCGTTGAGCCGTTCGGCAATCGCCTGTAATGCCCAGGGATTCACTTCTTGCAACCACTGCTGTACGTCCGGATCACGTACATACCGTTCTGTAACCTGCTCATACATCCAGTCGGCCAGTACCTGGGCCGTCGCATCGTAGCCGAAGAGGTAATCAACAGTTGCCGCCAGTTCTAGGCCACCTTTGTACCCGTGCCGACGCATACTTTCCAGCCATTTCGGATTGACCACCCGCGCCCGAAAGACACGACGGGCTTCTTCACGTAGATCGCGAGTGCGCGGTCGTGACGGATCACTGCTATCACCAAAGTAGCGCGCCGGATTCCGTCCGGTGAGGGCCCGAATCGTTGCGATCATGCCACCGTGAAACTGAAAATAATCATCGCTGTCGAAAATATCGTGTTCGCGATTGTCCTGATTTTTGGTAGCGACCTGTACCGTGCTGAGCGCAGCCGCAAAAGCTGTTTCTGCCGGGACACCCTGTTCAGTGGCGGTGTACGCATAGCCGCCCCAGCGTAGATACACGTGCGCCAGATCGGTATCGTTCGTCCAGTTTTGCCCATCGATCAGGGGGAGCATCCCGGCACCGTAACTTCCCGGTGGGCTGCCAAAGATGCGGTAGCGCGCTTCACGTTGTGCCGTTTCAACGGGCATACCACCCTCTGCCAGGGTCTGCGCTGTCAGGTGGGCATGCTTACGCGGGAAATTCAGTTCAAGCGGTTCCTCAAGATCAATGATCGTCTGCACTGCCTGATCAAGCAGCTCAATCAGATGCGGAAACGCATCGCGGAAGAAGCCACTAATCCGACAGACGACATCGATGCGTGGCCGTCCCAATTCGGCGAGCGGAATAACCTCAAAGCCGATAACCCGCCGATTTTCGCGTTGCCAGCGCGGTCGCACGCCCAACAAGGCCATCACCTGCGCCACATCATCACCCGCAGTACGGATAAGACTAGTACCCCAGATGCTGATACCCACACTTTCGGGCCATGTGCCGTATTCCCGCTGATAGCGGCGCAACAAATCATTTGCCAGCCCCTGGCCGGTCTCCCAGGCAGCCATACTGGGCACGCTACGCGGATCAAGGCTGTAGAAGTTGCGTCCAGTGGGCAACACATGCGCCATTCCTCGTGTGGGGGCACCACTTGGCCCTGGTGGTACGAAGCGTCCGGCCAAGGCTGCCAGCAGATGTTCGATTTCGGCAGCGGCACTCTGGCGGAGCCGTGGCACAAGCTGGTCACAGGCGTAGTGTAGGGCTTGCAAGATAGGTGAACTGTCACTGCAACCGGGTAGCACCTGTGCTACCACCTCACCAATTGCCGACGCAGCCCAGTCGTGGTCACAAAGCTGACGCAGTAGGGTTCGACAGAGTGTTTCGATGTGTTCAATCAGATCGGCATTCGTCAAAAAGTGCTCGTCTCCGGCGCGCCGCCGCCCTGGCGCTTCCTGTAATGCCGACCAGTCAACGCCAAGTGCAGTGGCGACGGCGGCTGGCAGACTAGGGGCATCGAGATTTGGCAACCGCAGCAGATGATACACGAGATCGACGAACTGCTCACCTTCTGGCAATGTACCGAGAATATGCAACCCATCACGAATCTGGGCACCGGTCAGCTCGCACAGATACCCTTCAATGTCTTCGAGGAGATGGGCCACCTCGCGCCCCTCTAGTTCAGCCAGGACAGTCGGTGTGCCATCATCCAGCACACTGCCATCCCACTCGTGACGATGATCACCGTGATCGGCCTGCAATATGTAGCGTAGGTCATCGGCCAATTGACTACGTTGGAGCACATTCCAAATCTGCCGTTGCAAGAGTGGTAGCTTGGTTGGATCGAGTCGCTCCATACGATAGTACTCATCAACCAGTTGAGCCAGCTCGGCCAGATCACCATATGCACCGGCACTTGTCATCGGTGGGGTGAGATGATCCACAATGACCGCGTGGGCGCGCCGTTTTGCCTGTGTACCCTCACCGGGGTCGTTGATGATGAAAGGGTAGATCAAAGGCATATCAGCCAGGAAGGGATCGGGAAAACAAAGGGCACTCAAACCAACCCCTTTACCAGGCAACCATTCGAGGGTACCGTGCTTGCCGAGATGGATCATGGCATCAGCTCGCCATTCATCACGCAACCAGCGGTAAAGGGCGTAGTAGTTATGCGGTGGCGGTAAATCAGGTCGGTGATAAATGGCGTCAGGGTCCATATCGTAGCCACGTGGTGGTTGGAGGGCGATAAAGCAGTTGCCAACTTCCATTCCGGCCAGCGCCAGATCACCGCGGTGTACATACGCCTGGCCGGGGGGCGGTCCCCACTGACGGATCATAGCCTCTTGCAACGGCAGCGGTAATTCGGCAAACCAGCGCCGATAGGTTTCGCCAGGAATACGATAGGCCTGTGCCAACTGCTCGGTTGTCAGCCAGGTCTCATCATACGAACAGCGTGCGATTAGACTGGCAATCAGGTGATCACCACTCTCTGGTAATTCACCCACGGTATAACCAGCTTCACTGAGAGCCGCAAAGATACGCATCAACGACGCCGGTGCATCCAGGCCAACAGCATTTCCGATCCGTTGCGCTTTCGCACTGCTATTCGTCAAGATGATAGCAATTCGCTTCTGGCTGTTCGGCTTCCGGCGCAACCGGGTCAATCGCCAGACCAACCCAGCTAGGCGCTCGATCCGTTCGTGATCCGGTAATGAATGGGCGGCTGTTTCCCCTTCCTGCGACTTGAACGCAATCGGCACCCCGATGATACGGCCATCGAGTTCTGGTAGAGCAACGTTCATGGCTGTATCGAGCGGCCCAAGGCCACGACCATCGCGTTGCCACACCTCACGACTGCTGCTACTGAGCAGTGCCTGCACCACCGGAACATCAAGACGACTGAACGGATGCGGATCATCAGCACCAAGGGCGAAACTAAGGGTCGAAACGATCACATCCGGTGGGCCAGCTTGCTGCAACAATCCTAACCCAATCGGCAAACCGTCGGAAGCGGTTGACTTTAGCGATTGCGTATAGACAGCGCGTACCTGCATCCCACGTGCCTGCAAGCCCGTGATCAGTGCATCAACAAACGCTGTATTCCCGCTCAGAAGATGGGCACGGTAAAAGAGCACACCAACTGTCGGTGCATCGCTTGCTGCCGCCGTGATAGTCGCCGCATCTTGTCTGCGGCCACGGCGTGCCGGTCGTGGCGGGGTATACATCCCATGCAAGGGGAGATCAATCGGCGGATCGTAGCCCCATCCGCTTACCAGCAGATGGTCACTCAGACATTGCAGTCCGTTGGCCAGATTCACCGCCCCGCCTGCCCGAAAATAGGCGCTGATCAGCATCGCCAATGGTACTCCCACCGTTGATCGGGCCATTAGATCAGGGTCTACCTCATCGACTGCTGGCAGGCAGAGCAGAAAACCATCGGTAGCCGCAGCCCACTGCTGTAACCGTTCCAAACCGTACAGAAACGCAGCCGGACTATGGAGCCGCACCACCACAATGGCTGCCGCCGGTAGATGTTGTTCAAGCAAGCGATCTATTGCAGTTGGTTCGGTCAAGCGGCCAATATGCGCCATATACAGCGGAGCAAAACCTTCTGGGAGCAGCGTCTGTGCCTGCTCGAGGGCCAAGAGATCGGTGTCGGCCTGACTCAAAACAAGAATCCCACTGCCGGCCACTGCTGGCAAACGGTCGAGAGTAGTTGTCGCAGCTTCCACGCCATTCCAGGCAAAGCCATTGAACACATGCGGCGCCAGCGCTGGTGGTGGCGCAACAGGACGCTCAGCAGCCAACAAGTCTTCGATAAAATCGTACAGAACCGGTACTAACGCCGGATCATTGAGCGAGTGAAACCAATAGGGACGGCCATCAAACAACAAGAGGGCAACATTCGCCAGCGGGCATGGCCCCAGACACCCACCCTGACTGAGATGAACGCGATTGCGCAAACGACGGCGTTCCCATTCTTGATGGTACAGATCGGTCGGAACCGGCGCAAAACCACGTTCCGTATGACCACAGCAGCAACCGGTTGCGCAGACGATCAACATCCCCCGACGGGCGCCGGCATTTACCAGCCGCCCATCGAGCCGCTGCACCATATTGCGCTTAAGCTGTTCGCCCATGTGTCCCCCGTGTACCGGCTTAGGGAGCTGTTAGTACTCAATCCCTGGCTGTGCCCGAATCCCCTGGTCGCGGAATGGATGCTTTACTTCACGCATTTCCGTGACCAGATCGGCATACTCGATCAGTTCTGCCGGTGCATAGCGACCGGTAATGATGAGATGTAACATTGGCGGCTTGTTCGCTCGCAGCCACTCTACAACCTCAGTGGCAGGCAGCCAGCCATAGTGCATCACATATGTAAACTCATCGAGCAGAAAGACATCGAAATTACCACTCGTAATCTGTTGTTTGGCGATTTCCCAGCCATGCAATGCACGGGCCTGGGTCTCATCGAGATTGCGGCTCGTCCAGGTAAACCCATCACCGAGGGGCGTCAACGTAATCCCTATGCGTTCGAGTGCCCGCAATTCACCAAATCTTGCCTGTTCGTGCTTGATAAACTGCACACCACCGACGCGCATATTTCTTCCCCAGGCGCGCAACAAAATGCCAAGCGCGGCGGTAGTCTTCCCCTTCCCTTCACCGGTGTTGACAATCACCAGCCCCTTCGCTTGATGACTGGCGCGAACCGCTTTACGACGTGCAGCCGCTTCGGGCGAGGAACCCGGCCCAACCGGTGCAGTTGTCTCCTCAGACAAGGCCATCTCCTTCCATTGACATATAAACAAAAACCCCGACCTTCTCGGTCGGGGCTATGAAACGATGACGCCACATGATAGCCTCATGCAGGCCTCGTTCATCCTCCTTAGCTCGAGAAGGGCTGAACGAACACTCTATCGCGGCAGGCGTCCTGGCTTCCGGCTTATAGTAGCCGGTTACAGTTGCGGCACAGCGCTGGACTCTCACCAGCTTCCACCTTTACGCCCTGGCATCCGGGCCTACGGGTCACCGCGACGGATGATTGAATGTGCAATGTACAATGTGCAGCAATTATAGCACAGGTTTGGCAGCGAGGTGTGCAGTGGTGAGACATCGATCACATCTGCGTACCGGCTATCCCTCACTACACCGAACAGGGTGATTTCTAAACCTGTTCACTGAAGCGTGTGGATGTAACCCCGCCATCATGTTGTTATCCATCTACCCGTACCCATCCCCACATCGCCACTATGTCACTATGTCATAATGTGGTAGGGGCACAGCACCGCTGCGCCCCCTGGGTGCGCGGGCCACTGGCCCGCATTGCCCAGCGCCATATTCATCCCCGCATCGCCACTATATCGTAATGTGGTAGGGGCACAGCACCGCTGCGCCCCCTGGGTGCGCGGGCCACTGGCCCGCATTGCCCAGCGCCATATTCATCCCCGCATCGCCACTATGTCATAATGTGGTAGGGGCACAGCACCGCTGCGCCCCTACCAAAACTCCGTCTTGACCTCTGATAGCTGTATCCAACCACGGACTCTAAACCCGCCCTACCGTTTCACGACCATCGAAACGCCACCAGCTAAGGCCCTTACGGCCCAGTCGCCGCCAGAGTGAACTGATCAGACGGCGGTGCCGTCGTCGGGCACGGCGCGAGGCGTAAAAGGGGTCACTCTTGCAGAGCTGGCGGCGAATATGGAGACTCCGCCCAGAGAACAACCCACCGATAAATGCACTCAGATCGGCCAGTGAAGCCAGTTTGTCAGCTACCGCTAATACCCACCCTTCACGAGTGGTTGGACGTGGGCCAAAGGGGTACATGTGGCTAATGATAGCTGCCGAAACTGCTTCCGGCTCGCCCAGCTCAGCAGCTACCCGTGCCGCAATAGCGCCATGAGTGGTCAGGGTACCATAACGCGAGTCGAGGTCGTGTAAGAGGGCAGCACGAACACACGTTACCTGATCGGCGCCAAAAAATGGTGCCAGATAGTACGAGAAGTGTACCGAACGCATAAGATGATCATGCTTGGGAACACTGTGGTGCATATGGTAACGTGTCTCGATAACTCGTGGGTGGTGTAACAGATCAGTGATGGTTTCCCAGTACATCGCGACCCTTTTCCTGTATGTTGTTACCTGTTATGTTATACCATCTCTCGCACACTAACGCAATAGTAGCACAATGATTCTACCAGAGTATAACCAAGCTTGCCTTAGAAAGTTCTGAGAATGCTCCTATGACCCGGAAGCGCGAGCTGCTAGCCCGCGCTTGGCGTGAGCGGTGAAACCTGTTCAGACTGCTGTTCAACCGTCCTGGTATAGGTTGGCCCGATTGATACGGACGATGTAGCGGTCATCTGCGGCAAACCTCTGGTTGTCCCACCAATCATGCTCGTCACCGTATGGTAAGGGAAGGTTTCCCCGACCTCGCCTTGCGAGGGCCTGGGGGATGATGGCATCCTCATGCGACACACGATGGTTTCTTGCCATGTTACTGCAAGACCCAGACCAGAGACCTGCGCGCCCAGGCAAGCGCATGGGTCGGGGACCATCGGCAACCGTTCGGTCCAAACGATGAAAACTTTGCAAACGCCGACTGTCCCTTCATCAGCGCCGATTTTATTTTATTCTTCAGGTATAATATCTATGAAGCCGTGATTTCCAGCAGTATTCGGAGAGAATGTCATGAAGTTAAGAGGACGAGTTGCAATTATTACCGGTGCTTCTAGTGGGGTTGGTTACGCCGCTGCCCGGCTCTTCGCTCGCGAAGGAGCGACGGTCGTGGTCGCTGCCCGGCGACGTGAACGGCTTGAACATTTGGTCAGCATGATCACAACCGAGGGCCACAACGCTTTCGCAATTCCAACCGACATTACGGTCTCATCACAGGTCCAGTATCTGGTGGACACGACCGTCCAGATGATGGGGCGAGTCGATATCTTGTTAAACTGTGCCGGCAATATCGAGAAGATTGCGCCGCTCGAGCAATTTACCGACGCCGAGTGGCAAGAGGTTATGAATACCAATCTTAACGGCGTATTTTATTTGATGCGGGCAGTGGTACCGTATATGAAGCGTCAGCGGAGTGGTACCATTGTCAATCTCGGCTCACGGGTTGGGAAGGTTGGCGTGGCGAACATTGCACCGTTTTGCGCCGCCAAGTTCGCGTTATCGGGCCTGTCACAAGCCCTGGCACAAGAGTTACGCCCGTACAATGTCTTTGTGACTACCGTATACTCTGGGATGATCAATGCTGATATTGCACCGCTGAACCCGGCTGAAGATTTGCGTAAGCGTCTGATGACGGTTGATGATGTGGCGCAGGCGTTACTCTGGGTGTGTACACTGCCACCGAGTCTGCGCGTTGATGAATTGCCAATTATGCCGCGCACTGTCGATCTGTAGGCGGGTCAGGAGTTTATAATGCCCGAACAGGCTTCGCGTGAGTGGTGGGAAGAGTTATTTCAGGTCTATGAATTTGCTCATTATCGGCAATACGCCGATGAGCTAACCCGCCGTGAAGTTGATTTTCTGATCAACGCCCTCGGCTTACAAGGCGTTGAGACAATCCTTGATCTAGCATGCGGCAATGGGCGGCACAGTCTGATGCTGGCCGAACGTGGCTGGACGGTGGTTGGGCTTGATGCTGCGGAGTCGGTGATCAGCCATGCCCGTACAGCAGCCACCGAACGGGGGCTGAATGTCGAGTTTGTCACCGGCGATATGCGCAGTTTACCCTACCACGAGCGCTTTGATGCCGTTTTGTTGATGAACAGCAGTCTTGGCTTTTTCGACGATGAGACGAATCAGGCCGTCTTGAACGGCATTGCGCACACTTTAGTGCCCGGTGGCAAGCTCTTGTTACAGTGTCTCAATCCCTACCAGATTGGTCGTTATCTGCATGACTTTCGGAGTGGCTGGTATCCCATTGGAAGTGGTTTCGTTTTACGCGAAGCCCGCTTTGACCCGCGCCGGGCAGTGCTCGAAATTGATTACCGCTATGTTGATGTCAGTCGTGGTATTGATGTTACTCATCCTGGCGATCAGATTCGACTATACGGGTTTCCGGAATTAACAGCGATGCTACGCACTGCCGGACTACGCCCGCTCAGTGTGTTCGGCGATACAAGCTTGCCGCCAGTTCCGTTCGATGAGACGAGTATCTGGCAGGTGGTCGTTGCAGTTCGCGACCGACCGGTCGCGAGGGAGGCAGAGGATGCGGATTGCGCTGATCGGTGAATTTGAGGCAGCGTACCATCCTGAAGCAACACCGGCGTTGGTGTTACACCATCTAATCCGTGGCTACGATGCTGTGGTGCTGAATGCTGATGAGGTAGCTGTACTACGCGAACTGCTCGGTTCGGTGCAGAAGCGGATTCGTGAGCTGGGATCGTACCGTCTCATCCTTGGCGCTTCCGGCGATCTGGCTTTTTATACAGCCTCTGGGCAGCGGAGTGCATATCTGAATGCTGATCAAATGCGGCAGTTAGCACGTCTGATCGATGCCTCACCACCCCAACCGGCTGAAGTTCACCAGTAGCGTAAGTGCACCTTTTCGGCAAGTGCGTTGACGGTAGCGTAGGCGATGTGGCCGGGAGCCAGCGTTTGGGCATCGGCTGCGCCACAAGCGGTAGCCAGCCGGAGTGCCGTAGCGAGTGGTTGCCCGCGTTCAAGCGCGATAGCCAGGCCGGCAAAGAATGAATCTCCGCAACCAATCGGGTTTTGAACCGATACTGCCGGCGGGGTAGCTTTGACAACCGTTGTTCGATTGACACCAATCGCACCATCGGCACCAAGTGTAACGATCACCTGCTCGATCCCTTCCCGGTGTAGACGGATGGCGGCCTGGTAAGCGGTGTGTTCATTATTGATATGGTCGCCGAACAGACCCCCTAGCTCTTCGCCATTGACCTTGACCACGTCCGGTTGAGCGGTAATTGCCATTGCCAGCGCTGCACCGCTGGTATCGATCAGAACCCGTTTTCCTCGTATACGCAACGCTCTGATTAATGCTGCTAGCGTTGATGCTTCAACCCCCGGCGGGAGGCTACCACAAAAGAGATGCCACGTCGCCGGATTGTCTAGGATCGCTTGCTCGAACGTTACCCACTCCGTAGCAGTAAGCTGTGGCCCAATTTCGTTTAGGACGGTGACCTGTTGCGTAGCCAGATCGACGACCAACGTACAAACTCGTGTCTCATCGCCGATAGGAACATCACTGAGCGCTAAACCCTCACGCCGAGCCAGGTGTGTAGCCTGTTGACCGGTAAAGCCACCGAGTGGCGCCAGGATCGACGCAGTAACACCAAGTGACTTCATTGCTCTGCCTACATTCAAGCCTTTGCCGCCAGCCGCGATCCGCGATTCTTGTACCCGTTGCGCCTGACCAATCTGGAGTGCGGGAACGACCAGTATCCGAT
Source organism: Chloroflexus sp. MS-G (assembly GCF_000735195.1). GTDB lineage: Bacteria > Chloroflexota > Chloroflexia > Chloroflexales > Chloroflexaceae > Chloroflexus. Next base: position 22,023 of record NZ_JPIM01000014.1, on the reverse strand, counting down.
CAATTGCTGGATTGGGTGTAATGATGAGGAATGGTGATAGTTCGCTCAGGTCGTTATATTCTATCATCGCGCAAGACCTGCTTTCAAATGTTGAACGGATCAGTAGAGGCGAGGCACCGCCTCGCCCCTCCTACCTCCCAATGGACGGGCACAGGGCTGCTCGCCCCAACCGAATTCTGTTGCTGCAACAGGGTATGTCGGACAGGCGCTCCACGATCATCACCGTGGACACCTGTCGGGGCGAGGAGGCGCCTCGTCCCGACCAGTACCCGCCACCCAGCGCATCGACCATTCCCACGTTGCCTACCCCGCAACGCCACCATCAGACGCATCCCGCCGCCCTCTTCTCGGCGCAGCGACGCTGCACCCCGACCAATCTTCTGCTGCGATAGGAGATTTCGGATAGGCGCTTGATATTGTTCGCTGATGGCAGAGCGACGCCTGCTTCATTCCGATCAGCAAAGGACTGAAAGCAGCAACATTAACCATCACTTTCCCAGAAATCCGGATCATACGCTGGCAGTTCACAGCGTAGCTTCGGATATTTGCGGTAGCCCATCACAAAATCGGCCTGCAACAACTCTTGCAGTTCGCGAGTGCCTTCGTAGATAATCGCACCGCGCGCATTGCGCAAATACCGTTCAACTGGATACTCATCGGCGTATCCGTATGCACCGTGAATCTGAATGGCATCGTCGGCAGCCTCAAAGCTACTGACAGTCGCATGCCACTTGGCTAATGTCGTCTCACGAGTGTTGCGAATACCCTTATTCTTCATCCAGCCCGCCCGGTAGACGAGGAGCCGCGATGTATCGAGTTTGCGCACCATATGACTGATCATACGCTTCACGAGTTGATGTTCAGCAATGGGAACGCCAAACGTTTGTCGTTCGCGGGCGTAGCGGATACTCGCCTCAAGGCTGGCCTGGATCAGACCGGTTGCGCCAGCGGCAACGGTATAGCGTCCATTATCAAGCGCAGCCATCGCGATCTTAAAGCCTTCCCCCTCTTCACCAAGCCGGTGCGAGAGCGGTACCCGCACATCGTTGAAGACAACGCCGCCGGTGTTGCCGGCGCGTACTCCCAATTTGCCGTGAATGGGGTAACTGCGGACACCGGGCATCGAGCGCTCGACGATAAAAGCAGTAATACCGCGTGGCCCGGCGCTGGGATCGGTCTTGGCAAACACCAGAAAGTTATCGGCCAGATCGGCAAGGCTGATCCAAATCTTCTCACCATTGAGAACGTATTCATCACCTTCACGGCGGGCGGTCGCCTGCATCGCTGCGGCATCAGTACCGCTATTGGGTTCAGTGAGACAGTATGCAGCCAGCTTCTCACCGCGCGCCTGCGGTACCAGAAAGCGTTGTTTTTGCTCTTCCGTTCCCCACTGAAAAATCGAGAGTGAGTTTAGCCCGGTATGCACACTCATCACCACACGCAGAAAGCTATCAACACGCTCAAGCTCCTCGCACACCACGGCAAGCGCCAGATAATCCATGCCGGCCCCGCCGTAGCGCTGCGGAATACAGATACCGAGAAAACCCAGCTCTCCCATCCGTTTCAGAACCGGACGCAGATACGGTCGATCCTCTGGCCCTTCCGCCTTTGCGCCGCTTCGATCCCACTCGCGGATGTATGGTGCTACTTCCCGTTCGGCGAAGTTACGCACGGTCTGGCGCAGCATCTCGTGTTCGGGGCCGAGAAACATATCGTAATTTGCCGTCAAATCCATTGTGATACTCCTTTGTATCGGGCAGCGCAAAAATGCACGCTTGCCGTTCGTCGAATACTCTGATTATACCGCGATTTGGGGGCAAGGCTCTTTCCTTCGCCAGTAGTTGCACAGAGCGACAAGAACACATTCACACCCCTGCCAACGGATAATCACCGATCCGTATGGTCACCTGGTAGCACGGGCTGAAAGGCCGTGTTTTGGGATGAACGGCTGGAACCCTCACCCACCTCATCAACCCCTTCCTCATCTCTCCCCATACCAGTACATCTGCTACAGGCCCCTCCGCGAGCAGGTTGGGAACCTGATTCTATCTTTCCGGTGAAGGGTATTGTCCTCCGTACTCCCTGCTCACTTCTCACTCCTCACCTCATTTCCGCTCTCTCCGCTCTCTTCTCAATTATGCACCCCTTGTGCTATAATACAAACCGACCGGTCGGTCGGTATAAGTACAAAATTGAGGAGAGTACAGCTTATGAACAGTGAACGACAGCGGAATCAAATTCTGGGACTCCTATTTGTCGGTGTCTTAATGGCAGCGCTCGATATTGCGATCGTTGGGCCGGCATTGCCGGTCATTCAGCGCGTCTTTGCCGTCGATGAACGAGCGCTGTCATGGGTCTTTTCAATCTACGTATTGGGCAATCTGGTTGGTACACCCACCATTGCTGCCCTCTCTGATCGCTTTGGACGCCGTCTCTTGTACGTCGCCAGTCTGGGCGGATTTGCCCTCGGCTCACTGTTGGTTGCTATCGCACCATCTTTTACCCTACTGTTGGTAGGTAGGCTAGTGCAGGGAGTCAGCGCTGGTGGTGTCATTCCGGTCGCTAGTGCCGTTATCGGTGACACATTTCCACCCGAGAAACGGGGATCAGCCCTCGGTTTGATCGGGGCGGTCTTCGGGATTGCCTTTCTCATCGGGCCGATTATTGGTGGATTGCTATTACTGCTCGGCTGGCAATGGCTCTTCCTGGTCAACATCCCAATTGCAGTAGTTCTGATTCTGTTCAGCCTGCGGCTCTTGCCCGGACGCACGCGCACAACGACGACACCGTTCGATATGGTAGGGCTGGTAACTCTTGGCATCATGCTAACGGCACTGGCTTATGGGTTGACCAGCCTCGAGCCAGATCAGCTTCGCGGCGGGACATTACCACTACTGGCGATAGGTGCGCTGATCGTGGCCGCCGCACTTGTGCCGGTATTCATTGCCGTCGAGCGACGGGCTGTCGAGCCGATCCTGCAACCAGCCATCTTTCGCTCACGGCAAATCTGGTTGACAACAGCATTAGCCATCGGCGCAGGGGTCGCCGAGTCGTCTATCGTCTTTGTACCAGCATTGCTGACCGCAGCCTACGGGGTAAGCAGCTCAACGGCCAGCTTTATGCTCTTACCAATCGTGCTGGCAATGGCTGTCGGTTCGCCGATTTCGGGGCGTATGCTCGACCGGTTTGGCTCGCGGATGGTCGTGAGTGTTGGAGTTGTGCTCAGCGGGATCGGGATGGTACTGCTGGGAGTGTGGTCAACCTCGCTTGTCATGTTCTACATTGCGTCAATCGTTATCGGCTTGGGGCTAGCAATCTTACTGGGCGCAGCGTTACGCTACATCCTGCTCAACGAAGTACCGGCCAGCGAACGTGCCGCTGCGCAAGGCTTGCTGACGGTTACTATGGGTAGTGGTCAGTTGCTGGGGGCAGTGTTGGTCGGCTTACTGGCAGCAACCGGTGGCGGTGCAGTTGTCGGCTATAGCTTTGCATTCCTGGTGATTGGAGTCATGATGCTGATCCTCACACCGCTGGCACTCGGGCTGAAGAGTCGGGCGGCTGAACGGGCGACGGCACTGGCAGGCGTTCATTCATGAAATACACCGTCGTTATCGGGCGGGGCGGGGCCAAACCCGCCTTTCTTGTATGTTCCTCAGCCCCCACAACTAGGCGCAGACCGGCGACCTGCGTTCGTAGGGAAACGGTGGGGGCCAGGCAACCTGATGACCCTCGTTGTCAACTGCCTGCGACATCGGAGTACAATATAGGATAGGTATATACCGGCATTATTATCACGAACCATCGTATGAGTCGACAACAGCATTCAGAACAGACTCGGAACCGGATTATCGATGAAGCGGCGCGCTTGATCGTGACGTATGGCTACGACGGCATTGCCATGCGCGAGATTGCCGAAGCTGCCGGTTTATCGAAAGCTGGCCTCTACCATCATTTTCGTGATAAAGAAGACCTCCTGGTCGCAGTACTGAACAACTGGGCGAACGAGATGGCGGAACTCGTTCAGTCTGCTGAACGCCAGCCAGATACACGCAGCCAGTTGACAGCGTTGATCCGGGGGTTGTTTACTCAGGCACCTGCTCAGCGGGCACTGCTGCGGCTGAGTAATCACGATTTACCTCGTCTGAGCACAACTGCCCGTGCCAGTATCGAGCATTGCTATGCCAAGGGGTTAATTGCGCCGATCTCAGCCATTATTCGCGCCGGCATCGAACGTGGCGAGCTGCGACCGGTTGACCCTCATACCGCAACCTGGTTGCTGTTGGGGATGCTTTACCCATTCTTTCACACCGAACAAGCTAAACCTGAGATGCAAGGTGATGTGGTTGCCGAACTGATCATTACAACCTTCTTCGATGGATTGGCGCAGCGGTAGTCAAGCGAGCCCGTTGCGCAGCGCATAGATAGCGGCCTGAGTCCGATGTGCCAGGCCGAGTTTGCGCAGAATGCCGGCAACATGTGTCTTTACCGTCTCTTCACTCACCGACAGCCGTACAGCAATTTCGGCATTGGTCAGCCCCTCTGCCAGCAGTCTTAGCACCTCGCGCTCGCGTTCGGTCAAGACATCGCTACTTTTCATCGTCTGAGCCTGAATGATACGCTGCATAAGCGTTGGTTCAAATATTGCTTTACCCTGCACTGCTCCCCGCACTGCTTCAAGCAACTGCTCCGGCTGGCTGTCTTTCTCGACATAGGTGATTGCACCGGCACGCAAGGCACCAATGACGCGAGCGTCGTCAGCGTATCCGCTCAGGATGATGATTTGCACCTGTGGGAGAAGGCGCTTTAAGCGACGAGTGGTTTCGATGCCGTCGATACCACCTGGCATAAGCACGTCGATCACAATGACATCCACCTGCCAGCTCTCTGCGAGTTGTAACGCTTCCTCTCCACTACTGGCCTCCCCAACGACAATAATATCGGGTTGAGCGGCAAAGTAGGCGCTTAATCCGCGTCGAACGATTTTGTGATCGTCAACGAGAGCAACACGGATAGGATTCATAGGTTGTCTCTCTATTTCTTGTACTCCCTCCCCCTACGCTCACAGACGCAGGGGGAGGTTGATAATACCCGACAAGGGTTCCTTACAACGTCGATGGGTGACTCGCCTCTAGTGTTATTCTCTGAGTTTTGCCGTAAGTCAGGCTACGCCACACCCACTCCAATGGGCCGTACTGGAAGTGGCGAAGCCATAAGCGGCTGATCCCGATTTGCCCTACCCAGATCACGATACTGATCAGCAACCCGGCGAAGGCGCCTACCTGTCCAAACAACCCCAGTCCATAACTGTAGAAGATCAGGGTACAGATGATTGATTGAAGGATGTAGTTGCTCAACGCCATCCGACCTACTGCCGCCAGCGGTTGCAGACGACGGCGCCAGGCAGCAGTGCTCGTTAACGCTACGAACAGTGCCAGATACCCGTAACTCAGGATTGGGCCAGCAACCAGTATCAGAACAGGCCACAATCCTGCCAGTGGTGATAAGGGATTCGTTACCTGAATCTGCCACGCCAGTGCAAGATTGACGGTCAATCCTGCTACAAGGCATACACTACCAGCAGGTAGCCGACGCTCAGACGCTGGCTTTTCGTTCAGACGCTGGAAGATCTGGCGCTTGCCGAAATACATACCGATCAGAAAGAGCGCCAGAATTTGGAGCATACCTCCGTTCAGGAACAAGAAAAACTGGAAAAGCAACCACTCAATGGTACGCCAGACGAAGATCTCCCCCCACGAGCCACGGGCGTAGATTTCGATAGTGCGCTGCTCCAGGTCGCGAAACATCGCCATTCCTTCTGCCGCGCCGCTCATGTCACCCGCCAACAGTGTGCCTAGGGCCACGAAGCCGGTACCAAAGATGACCGGAATTGCGACCAGGACGCCTGCCCAGATCAGGAGCGTGCGCGGTTGAACCTTGCGGAAGAGGAGCGCTACCAGCCCGACCAGCGCATAGACGAACAGAATGTCGCCGTTCCAAATGAGCAGCGCATGTATCAGACCAAATCCCATCAGGACCAGCAAGCGGCGCACCATAAAACGCCCCGGATTGCCACCAACCGCCTGGATGCGTTCTATTTGCATCCACATACCCAGCCCGAAGAGAAATGAAAACAACGGGTAAAATTTCCCGGTAGCCAACGCCATGATGAGGAACTCGGTTGCATAATCGAGTACACTATCGCCGCGTGGTGTACGAGTGAACTGGGCGATATACGGGAAACTGAAGATACCCATGTTGACGATCAGAATACCCAGGAGCGCGAATCCGCGCAGGATGTCGAACAGGTCAATCCGTTCATGTGCCGGGGTTGGGGTGATGCTCTGTTCCATCACAGTTCCTTTCCATTATAAGCCACTAGACTCCGGTTGCAACTCATACCACGAATGAAACCACCAGTTGAGGTTCAGGCTGTCACTTCCGCTGCGCCAGGGCGCGGATGCGCTGCCAGGAGATGATCACCTGCATCGACAGATAGATCCATGTACCGAGCCACCAGGTTCCGAACCCGAAGATCGTCCACGGCGCAATGGTCGGCAGCATACCGGCGCCGTTATCGAACGCCGTGTTGGACGTGTCGAGTCCGCTCCATGCCATTGCCGTCCCTAAGAAGCCTCCCAGGATGCCGGCAATGTTGGTGAGCAGGAAGGTGAGGTAGAGCGCCATCGCCGACTGCTGCGCTTGAAAGGTTGACCATTCGCCAACACGTGCTGTAAGAGTACGTTCGACGCGCCACTTGATCGCCAGTAACACGAGCGCAATCACCCCCATTGCTATCGCGACTGGCGGAATGTTCATCCATATAAACCATCCAATCGCAACACAGAGTGCGTGGTAGACCAGCGTCAAACCACGGGCGATCATACGTAACCGGCGCACCTGCGCATCGCCGACCGGCTCGGCGACCGGTTGCTCTAGTGCCTCCAACCGCCGGATCTGCCGCCGGGTAAGAAAGATGTTGAGCATACCGAGAGGAATAAGCAGAGGATATCCGAGTGCAAGGAATGAGATGAACCAGCGCTGATCGAGCTTATCGTGGAAGAGAGTAACTGCCTGTATCGGCCCAAATAACCCGCTGTAGACCAGAACCTGAAAAACGACCATAAATCCAAGGAGGAAGTAGTATTCGCGCAACTGAGTCCGCAGCGCAGGCATCGTTGCCCATTCAGTCAACCGGGCATCGAGCACCCGGTAAAGGCGCACAAGACTAACGATGGCAACAACCAAAGCAACGGCGATGATCAGCCCTATGGCAATGCTACGTAGTGAGAAGGCGAACCATCCTAGCAAAACCATTAGAAAGATAGCTGTCATGATGTCATACGATCGCAACACCTTCCGCCAGATCGAATCTGGATCATGCTTCAAAGTACGACGGCGCCAGTTCCATGTTGCAAATGCCAGCGGCACACCGGCGATGGCACCGACGATCCCGAAGCTTGCAAGATAAGATAGACCGCTTCCGGTGATCGCAATCAGTAACGGGAATAGAGCGAGCACGAACGCAGTTCCCGTCAGTGCAGTCAGACCACCTGCAACATAGACATGCTGAAGGTTTTCTTCTTTCATACGTCGTTCCTTTTCCTTATCAGCTTCGAGTTCCAGGAGTGGAATGCGAAAGCATACGGTGGTTCCGGCATTCGGTGTCGAGCGCACCGCCAACGTTCCACCGATCGCCTCGATGCGCGTGCGCATGTTGGTCAGCCCCATGCCAGAAGGGGTTGTCGCCGGATCAAACCCCTGTCCGTCGTCAGTGATACAAACGTGCAGCACCTCACTTCCGTTCGTCGTCTCGCAAGTCAGGGCCACCTGAGTGTGGCGAGCCCGTGCGTGGCGCGCCACGTTCGACAGTGCCTCTTGCACAACGCGAAAGATGGTTTCCTGCGCGCCGAGCGGCAGGCGGCCCTCATCGGGCAACACATCGTAATGCAGCTCGGTGGTCACTTCGGCGCGAAAGCGCAGCGCTTCGAGTTGATCGCGGATGGCTTCGATCAGGCCCACGGTTGCCAGCGGTTGCGGGCGCAGTTGGGTCAACAGCGCTTTCATCTCTGCCATCGCCGCCTGCGACAGGTCACGCACATGCTGAAGGTGTTGCACTATGGCTTCAGGGTTGTGATGAAGCAGACTTTGCGCCGTCGCAGCAGCAACATTGATGCTGAACAATTGCTGCTTGATGGTATCGTGCAGATCACGCGCCAGACGGTTGCGTTCCTCTTGGATGGCAGCCTCGCGCAATTGGGCGATCAGTGCCGATTGTTGCTCACTAAGATCGCGCATCCGCAGTTCGATTTCTCGCCGCAACTGAGGGATGATCGCCTGTCGTAAGGTTAATGTAACCAGGAGCAATACTATTCCCTGCCCAACAACGACTGCCAGGGCTATGAGACGGGCTACCTGACGCGATGCTGGTGGAAAACCTGACCAGATGGCGATCAGATCCTGCCCGGAAACAATCAGGAGCGTGGAAGTTACTGCTAGAACTCCAAAACCGGCTTTCAGGATCAGGATGATCAACATCGCAGTTGAGGCTTTTTGATGTTGAGAAGGACGAACGCTCAATGAGAGCAGTACGCTGATGATCCCAATTGCCAGAAACGCGACGCCTATTACCCAATCACCGATAACGATGGATCGTGCACCAAATCCACCTAGAAACCCGCTTGTCACTACCACCAGAGCTGCAGCAACGATTTCGATCCGTCTGATACTTTGATCGCGATCTACCATCATAATCGGCTCCACCTGCTCTATCCAACCGAATGTACAGGAACAGCATACAGGGAGCGGTATCGGTATGCTACCCTTGATACGGTGAATTCAGCTCACTCGTTTGGGGGAGGGATTTGGGAATCGATACCTATGGGGTTGGTATGACTTTGACCGGACGATGCAAAAACGGTGGGACATCGATGAACACCTGGGTGCGCGAGCCGCCAGCCCGCGTTATGTGGAGGTTGGTCCCCACCCTGACCGTGCGCTGACGAGGATAATCAGCGCATCGACGAAGAGCCTGACCGTAGACCACCGTCGGAACAGGAAGCTGCCCCTTCTGCACGCGCTTCTGCTCCTCTCCCCCTCTTTCCGCATCATCTGCTGAGTCGAAGGCAAACGTTTAACAGCCCCAGCACAACACCCCACCACCTTGACAAGCCGTCAGTGCTCTACTACACTGGCAAAGCATTGAACAGCATCCGCATAAGGAGTATCGCATGGCGCGGGTGGTCGCCGTTATCAATCTCAAAGGTGGAATCGGCAAAACCACAACTGTCGTAAACGTCAGTGCTGGTCTGGCGCTGAAGGGCGCTCGCGTGCTGCTTATCGATATAGATGCCCAGGGTAATCTGGCAATGGCGTTGGGTGTGCAGCCAAAGCGTACTCTGTATGAAGCGATTGTTGATCACAAACCGTTGGCCGATGTGCGCGTGTCTGCTCGCCCTAACCTCGATCTGGTTGCTGCCAACGAGAGCTTACTGCTGGCTCATCAGGCAATTGCTGGACGGGCCGATTGGGTGCGTGTGCTCGAACAATTGGTGCGGCCATTGCGTCAGGAATATGACTTTATCTTCTTCGATTGCGGTGGTTCGCTGACGGTTCTCAATCAGAATGCGTTGATCGCAGCAACCGATGTCATTATTCCAACCACTGTCGAGCCGTTTGCGATCAAGGGTCTTGAGAAACTGATAGCCCAAATTGGTCGGGTGAAAGGGGGAACGGCAGTTGTGCGGGCAATCATTCCGACGATGGTCGATCCCCGAATGAAGCAGTCAATTACGTTGCTCGCCCATCTAAATCGCACCTATGGTCAATTGGTGTTACCGCCAGTGCGGGTGAATGTTCGCCTTTCTGAAGCTTCAGCCGTGGGCAAGACGATTTATGAACACGATCCGCGCTCGCGTGGTGCTATCGATTACGCACAGATTGTTGAGTTGTTGAGTAAGATGTGGAATATGCAACCGGCCCGGCTGGTTGCCGCGCAACCACCCGCACCACCAATGGCTGCACCATTGGTAACAGGAGATGGCGCTGTGCAGACAACCACTTGCCCGAATTGTGGTCACGCTCTGCAACGAGCAACGGTCGCCGGATACCGGATTACCTACTGTACGAATTGTCGGTACCGTCGGCAAGAGCTTATCAATGGTGATCGATAGCAAGCAAAACCGTTGAGTGCAGGGGCAGTAAGGACACCGGATCACCTGTGTTATCTGAGCGAAAGTTCTCCCATTTGTTGTATCGGTTGCTGTGTGTCGCAACGATGATGATCGGTGTTGGCGGCTACTGGTTGATTCAGCGTCGACCAGTGAGTATTGCGCAGGGGATCATCGTCGTTGACGGCTTGAGTTGTCTGGTACTCTTCAGCGCTGGGCTGCTGGTGCTAACAATACCGGTTCAGTGGCGACAAGTATGGCAATTGCTGGCGCTGATCGGGGCAATGACCAGTGGGCACATTGCTGGTCTGGCAGGTGGGTTACTGGCTGCAACAGCTCTCAGTCGGCGGTGGGATCATCGGCTTGCCGGGCTGGCATTGGCCGGTGGGTATCTCGGTATTGGCGGAAATGCCACTTCCTGGTGGATCACACTGAGCGGTGATGGCCTCAATAGTGTGAGTTTTGTCAGCTTACTGGTAGGGGCAGCACTTGCGGTCGGGGCGCTCGATGGCGCGATGAAGCGAGTCTCATCATTTGAGCCGCTGATGGCGCTGACAGCGTTGGCTGCGCTGCTTCGTCTCTACAGTGTGGGGCCGTGGAATCTGGGCTGGCAATTTGCGACGTTATTAGTGGGAAGTAGCCTGGCATTGCACGCTGCCTGGCGAGCCGTAACTGCTCAAGATGCCCAAGACACCGAAGTCTGGTTACAGCGTGGTATAAGTAGCCTGGCGCTGATTGCAACCGGCTGTGCTACGCCGGCTGGTGTAGTCGCCACCGGCCTGCTTGTGCTCCATCTCAGTGTGCGACAACTGGGCCAGCCCGCTCTGGGGATCGCGCCATGGGCTGGCTGGCTGCTTACCGGTGCTGTGCCGGGATCGCTCGGCTTTATGGCGTTCTGGTCGGTCAGTGCAGCAGCAATGGCTGCCGGAATCGCCGTGCTGGCTATGGTGGTCTGGGCAACGGCACTCTGCCTCATGCTGGCCGCTGGACGCCAAATCAGTGGGACCCCACAACGACGTGGTGCATTAGCGGCTGTCATTAGTCTGGCCGCAGGTCTGGCAACGCCGATCCTGGTACGCTGGATGCTACGTCCCCTGAGTGATCACCTTCAGGGAGGCCTAACTCCCTACGGCGCCATTGAACCATGGGGGTGGGCCGGTCTACTGGCACTCGATGCCGGGTCGCATCCTGCTGCAACTGCACCCGGTCTGGTACTCCTGATCATGTTAGGACTGATCGGGGCGCTGGCCTGGGTAATCATTCGTTGGCGAGAGCGAGGATGAGCGATATTCTCGGCGCACTTGGTCAGGCATGGTCGCGACTCTTGCTCTACCCCGGTGGCCTGAGTGCAGTGTTGATGGTGCTGATCGTCGCACGTTTGCGCGGGATACCACTGGCAACAGTTGGGCCATTCACCCTGCTCGATCTCCTCCCATCGTTGGGCGTTATCACGTTGCTGCCCCTGACACCAGCCGCACCGTTTGCCTACGGTCTTGATGTTCCAACGGCGCTTCTAATGTTGTTGTGGCCGTCGTTCCGTCGGGCAGCAAGAGAACGGATCGCGCCACAACAGATGCTCGAATGGTATCTCCCACTGCTAATAGCGGCAACAGCTTTGGTCAGCGTAACGACCACGCTCGATCTGAGCGGCCTGCTACGCTGGCCAGCCGAACCACTACGCCAACTTTGTTTTCTGCTTGGGGTACTGGCGTGGATCGCAGCCTTGCCACCGGTCACTTCACTGCAAAGCAATCTGGCAGGAGCCTGTAGTGAGGTGGGATTGTTGCTGATCGGGGTCTTACCACTCATCGCCGGTTTGAACACTCTTCCCATCACGAGAGAGATACCATCATTGATCCTGGTACCGGCAATGCTGATCGTGGCCGTCATGGCTGCCAGTGGCGCTTGCAATCTCTCGTTGCCTGCTCGGTATCTACTCGCCGGTATCGCACTTCTGGTAAGCGGATTTCCCGTCAGGTAAACCTGATTCATGCGGCATCCACCGTGCGATACCCACCATTCCCATGCGGATGAAACGTATCGCTCAGATTCGCGATGATGGTGCGGGCCAGATTCAACTCAGAACGCAAGAGCTGGCGTAATGTCTGGGCATCACGATCTTCCCACTGCTCAAATAAATCAACCATCGTCGAGCTAACCAACTGCACGGCCTCCAATTCGACACGCTGACCGACCGGTTGATATATTCGACGCACTTCAACCGAGATCCCTTCGCCGTCAACAATCTCGGCGGGAAAGTGCCGTTCAAACGCCTGATAAACGGCTCGCTGAAACATCCGCACCAACTCAATATCGCTGCGATCACGGTGATTCGTTAGGGTGACCGTGTACGTCAGGGTCAGTTCAAGCGGATCGGCAGGAAGGTCCCGTCCTTCGCTGATCAATTGATGTACAGGCGACCAGGTGAAATTAATTTCTAACCATGGCGGCATCGTCGCCAACGTCAACGGCTCGGCGTGTTCGGGAAAGAGTTCTATTTTACAAGTACGATCATGCGTCGCCGGAATGACGCTCTCTATCAGCGCATGCTCGTGCAGACCGACGCTCAGCCATGCATCTTCCAGCGCCATCACGAGATCGTCGTAGGTTACCATCAAAGCTACTCCTTGCGTCAGTATCATAACCTTTTGATTGTACCCCAGTCTGGCAATGATAGCAAACCTGTTTATCATCCAGGACATGGCAACGTTTTCATCCTACCCGGCAGCAGGGAGCGGATTGGAGAGGCAATTTCCGCCCTGCTCCCACTTGCTGCCATACCATGGCACACTGTCGGTCACTGCACGGTAGGGGTGAGTTCCGGTCATCGCACGACACAGACCAACGCTCTAACCGACTATGAAGCCAACTGCCGCAACTGCGCTGGATCAACCAGAATGATTGCATCATCAACAACACGGATCAAGTTTGCTTCGCGCATATCACCCAGCGCTTTAGTGACAGTCTCACGGTATGCGCCGATCATCTCAGCCAGTTGCTGATGCGTGTAACGCACGAGACTTGGTGGTGTCATGCCGTCAGCCGAGTCACCGGCCAGATCGAGCAATAAGGCAGCGAGGCGTTGCGGTACACTCTTGAATGCAATATCGGCCAGGCGCTGCTCCATCGTGCGGAGACGCACACCCATCAGCTCCATCACATCAATGGCGGCACTGGGATAACGACTGAGAAAGCGCCGTAACGACTCTCGTTCGATCTGTGCCACCACACAGTCAGTCATTGATTCCGCGCATGTGTCGTGGGTTCCCGTTCCAATGAGTGCCATCTCGCCAAAGAGACTCGGCGGATGCAGAACTAACAGCGTTAGCGCACGTCCTTCGGGCGACAGCTTGTAAATGCGAACCCGACCCTGTTGCAGAAAAAAGACATGGCTACCGACCTCGTTCGGCAAGTGAAAGATGTGGCCTGCCGGATAGGATGCCACCTGCAACAACGCCTTTAGGTCGGCGCGAGCAGCCGGATCAAGATCGTGAAACAGATTTAGAATATCGCTTGCCTCCGTCATTCTTGCCTCTCTGCGGCTATAAAGCGTGTACCACCGTTGTGCAGACCGGCCAGGTTGACAATCCGTACACTGGCTGCACCACGGTTCAGGGCTGACAGGGCTGACCGCACTTTCGGGATCATGCCGCCACTAATAACACCGGTAGCAATGTAAGCTTCCACCGCAGCCGGCGTCAGAGTTGGGATCACCTTTCCCTCAACCAGAACACCGGGGACATTACTGATAAAAACTAGTTCAGTACTACCGAGTTCACCGGCAATCGCTTCGGCGACCATATCAGCATTTACATTGTAGCTCAGACCATCCATGCCCAACCCGACCGGAGCAATAACCGGCAACCAGCCCAGGTTAAGTAAGGCGCGTAATGCAGCACCGTCAACGGACGTAACTGTTCCCACCCGACCTAAATCGCGACCAGCCGGGCGGTACGGTTCACAGCGCAACAAGCCAAGATCGAGGCCACTCAACCCCAACGCTTTTACCCCAGCCTGCACCAGCGCGGTCACAATTCGTTTATTAATCGTACCGCAAACGACGCGCTGCATAATATCCATAATCGCCGGTGATGTTACACGCAGGCCATCAACAAACTCGACCGGTAACCCGGCCTGCTCAACCGCAGCGCTGATCTCTTTCCCGCCGCCGTGCACCAACACTGCCGGCTGCTGAAGATCACGAAGAGCGACTACCAAACCGTCGAGGAATGTCGGGTCATCAAGTTCATGACCACTAACTTTCATCACACTAATCATTGTCACCATGAAGCGTACCTGTTCTGTCAGATTGATTGACCAACCAATTTCTGCTGTTGTACAGCCACCCGATGCGCTAAATCGCGACCGGTGTACCTGATCAATGCCTGCTGATAGTGGAGTGTGCTCCAGATCGGGACAAGCGGCATTGCCACGGCCAGCCCAATCACCCAGGCAATTGCACTTAGCCCACGGGTAAGCGGATGTTCAGTACCAAGGAGTAACCCAAACGGCACCGGTAATAAAACACCGATTGCTACCGTCACGATCAGGGCAATGGCACTGAAGATCAACGCTGCACAGATAAAAACCAACAGATTATATCCGAAACGAGTGAACAAAAGGCTCCACGATACACGAAAAGCCTTACGCAGCGAAAGGGTACGATCGAGTAGCGGTTGTGCTCCGTACAATGCCGCCAGCAAACCTGCACCGACAAACACAAAATAAAGGAGATACGTTACCAGAAAAAGAAATAATAAGAGTGGCAAAAACAATGCACCAAATAAAGAATTGGTCATGACACTCACAAAAAGAATGATATACAAAACAAAAAAGATCACACCACAACTTATACCAAAGAAAAATCCAAAAATGACAAAAAAGATCGTCATCCACATCATCGCCAACAGACCACTGTACCCGACCGCCAACAATCCACGCCCAATTTGGGGTCGCTGCCAGATCACGTTACGGAGCGATGGTGGATGTCCAGCAAGTACCAATTGCATCGCTCGGATGAGCGGTGGTGTCATAAGTAGGGGCACTAACAGCAGACTGCTAGTAAGGAGCAGAATATCTTCAACGCTGGCTTCAAACAGGTCTTCGATAGTAAACAAGAGTTGAAAGGTAATAGTCATTGCTGGTAAGCTAAAAATGCCTGCCAGGGCCAGAAAAGAACTTACGTGACGCCGATAGATCATCACACCGGCGTCGAGCAAGATGATCACTTCATCGAGCATTGCGCGGAAATCGCCTGCCATAGAATAGTCACCGGGCTACAGTTCGTGATGATAGCATACCACAGATAGTTAGATAGATCGAAGTCGCAGGTTAAGCGGAAAGCACATTATTGTTCAAGGTTGTCTTCTGAAAAGCCACACTGATCCGGCATCATCTTGATACACCTGGGAAAAACGCGAATGATCTGAAGCCATCCACTCACTCTCCGGCCAGATTATTGTCTTATCATTAAAAACGACAATGAGATCGATTTGATTTTCAATCAGATTCTGCAACCACATCTCTCGATTTGGTTCACTGCTACGGTTGTCAGGGAGTGAAGTAATGGGCTGATTAGGAGGAATTGGTTGCTCAACTTCGTGGAGAAGCTGTCCCTCGCCAACATTTATCGCCATGACGCGATTTTTTATATGATGACCAACCAGCGGTAGTGGAACATTCGTCCCAATGTAGGCAATGCGCTGGCCCGTTGTATATTCGTTCACCCATCTCCAGATGCGACCTAAATGAGCGTAATGTGCCCGATTGTAGGCAAAAAACTCATACCGGTCGTACCATTCTAGCCCTACAGATAGTGCACACATGAGACTGAAGCTGCTCAAAATCAACACCAATCGTGGGCGTTGTAACCAGCGATTATAGATATACTGGCCAAGATAAGCAAATACACCGATACCGAGCAGATATTGAATGACCGTCCAGGCCGGTATTTGTTTGGCATAATCCCACAACACCTTGCCAACGTTTAGATCGAAATGGAGGGAAACAGGAGATGGCTCGAACAAGTTGGTTCCCATCGATAGTGCGCTGGTAAGCAAGCTAATGATAATTCCGATACATGCTCCCATGAATAGCCATCGCTGTTTCATCTGTTCAGAAGAAAGGATGTCAACCGAAACGAAATGAGCGACCAATAGCAAAACTAATAACATTGGCGCTGCTAGAAAGCGAGGAGATTTGATTGGTAGTTGCACCATGAATATAAATACGTAGGAAATAATCAACAAGAGTAAGAATATGTGTTGAAGTGACCATTTCTTCTGAAGAATTGATCGGAAAATAGAAGGGATTGCCAGGATGAGCAAAATGCTTATATTGAAATATCCTGGCTCGAACGGTAACAGATGTAAATCATAGATAGCAAAAGGATGCAGCATACTATCAAGTATTTTCTTATCAATAACTCCAGGAAAGGAGAACAAACCGATCGTCAAGCGATATGGATACAGCGGATTACCTGTTACCAGCCAATTTCTTATATAACTGAAACCTCCAAGGAGCACTATAGGAATCGCAATGGCTGTTATACCAGCTATGGCGTATCGCCAGGATACTCGACATTGCCGCCAGAGGATCACTGCAATCCATGGCAAAAACAGGCTGCAAAAAGCAATCGCAAAACCTTTCACACCAATGGTGAGACCAATGGCAATTCCGGCCAGTACAATGTCCCTGATGGTCTTTGTGCGACTGGCACGCAAGACAGTTGCTAAAGATATTAACCAGCTTGCTACGAAGATCACATCGTTTGTTGACCAAAGTGTGCCGGTAACGTTGATCATTGGGACAAATAACGTTAACAACGCGGCCCATCGTGCTGCCGTTACCGGCATATCACCTTGTCGAGCGACGGCGTATAGCCCAAGCGCGGTGATTAGCACAAACGGTGCCTGCCCGATATCGGCAATGGCGAGCGAGTCAAAAGGGAGCATGAGCCATAGGTAAAGAAGACTGGAGTTGACAGGATAATATGGCGGAGCGGTATCGCCAAAAGGAAGTGGTACCATGGTAAGCGTACCCTCGCGGTACCATGTTGCCGGAAAGTAGATATGATAGTTCAGTGAATCCCAGTTACCGGGAGGTGCTACTAAATTAATCGTCGTCAGTAAAACAATGAAACCAATGCCAACGAACAGGAGGTTTTGTTCGAGGGTTGTCCAATTTTTTAGGATGGTACCGTAGATATGGTGATTTGAAGGTGTGACTGGATTATACAATTTTACACATATATATGCAACGGAACTTGTAAGTAACACAAGGAGTATAGAGTAACGTAACGAAATCATTCCAAAGAAATGGAGTGTTATCAGATAGATAACTATCTGCGCCCAAATTAGAAGGGTAATTACTAGAATTTTTTCATATCTCTGATAATTATGACTGAAAAACGCCTTCTGAAACCATAACGCATTAATGACAACCAGGGCATTAATGAAGACTCCGAGAATAACCCGCACAAAGGTAACTAAGAGAGTTAATTCTGACATCTTATCCACCCATACCAACAAACACTGTAAGAACGCGGCCCCGATTATAGCATGAAACCGTTTCACAAAAATGGCTTCGTAAGTTCTAAAACCAATGAGCAGCACAGGTATTGTCTTCGGCTATACCCTGGATGAAGTCGTCTTTTATTTGCACCACATCTTTTAGATGAGTTTGTGGCAGGATTAGTCATCACAGATACAGCATACTCTCGAGGTCATTTTGTGCAAAATCTCTCAACAAGTTCGCAGTATCCCCCGATCCCCTCAGCACACAATCTGATCACTCTCAGCCACCAGCCGCAGCAACTCAGCTTCGCTCAGATCGGGCCGCCGTAGCTCAGCCAATATCCGCCGCAGCTTTTGCTGATCGATGGGACGAATCGCCGCCAGTTGCGTAACAAATGCCTCATCATCGAGTGTCTGTGCAATGCCATACGGCTGGGCAAGGCGCCGCCGGAGCATATACCGGTAGTGCTCCGCCGCATACGCAATCTGTCGCGTCTTGTGAAGCATCATCGCCATGCTGTCAATGTATTCAGTACTGCTCCGACGGGCAACTTCACTCCGTAGTGGTAAGGGACGACCAAAACGACGACTGCTCGCTAGCAGGTAAAGACCAACGACGGTCACGCTGTAGATCACTGCCCAACCCAGCGGATGGTTCAACAGCAGCGCACGCAGATCGGCATTCGGTACAAACCCGTGATGAAACTCGTCAAACACGATACGCTTGTCGGCGGGCAGCCAATGGAGCAGATTGAGGAGAAAGGCCGCCGATGTCGGATCGCGCAGTCCGGTGTTGGTAAACGGGTAGAGACTTGCCACCACGATAACATAACCCTTCCCCAAACGCTGTCCGGCAACGATGGGTTGCCCTTCTGCGAGTGCAAGTGGCGCCAGCACTGATTGTGGTGCAGTGCTCGCTATCGCGACACACGTCTCTAGCGAGAAGTTCTTTAACGCTGGTGAACCCAATGCCGGATGAATCGCTGTCGCTGAAGAGATACACGTGCTCCTTTTCAGTTCTAGATCAAAGACTGCTAGGAGCGGCGCTACAGCACTACGCGGTGTCGGACGATTATCGGCTATCACCAGAACACCACCATTCTGAACCCAGTTGGTCACAGTTTCTACATGCGATGGTTCGTACCGTTCACTCGGTCCTAATACGAACAGCAACCCATCCGCATCGGTAAGCACAAAGGGACGGTACGCCAGTCGATCAATGCGACCGCTGTACATCCGTTCAAGCCAGCGGTAGAGAGCCAGAACGCCGTTACTGTCGCTGCTGAACGAGGTTGTCCGACTGTTCAGCGTTCGCTGACCGCTCTGCTCGGCAGTGTATGCCGCAAAGGCACCCAATCCGAGAAAGAGAATGATCAGGACGATGACATCAAGCCGTAGCTTCATGATAGGTTCCTGTTTGCCCAATCAACGTCGCTACCTGTTGTTCGTATGCGCGAAAGGCTTGCTCTTCGATGGTTTGTAGCCCGTACCAGACCGCCTCGAACGTAGCGATGATCGGCGTCAGTTGTGTGTAGAGTGGTGGTTGATCACGAAGCCGGGACAGGTATTCGCGATTCGTCAGTTCACGTTGGAAGGATAACAGCTTCTGCTCATCAAGCCAAAGCAATGCCGCCAGGTAGAGGTAACGAACGGCATTCCGCCGATCTCCGGCCCGTCGCGCCGCTTCAGCCATTCGCTGCGCCTGGCTGAAGGTGACCGGTTCTGCTTCAACGCCAGATTCAGCTATGCCCACCACCGGCCGTAGTGCGCGTCGCATATTCCTCGCCCAAAAGAAGATCAGACCCCCGAACAACAGCGCTGTAATCGCCAGTATTCCCCACGCAACCGGCGTTATCCACGAGGGATCGCCCGGCGTTGGCGTTACGGGCATGTCGGGAAGATCAGGGAGCAGGTCAGCCAGACCGTCGAGCAACCAATCGAGAAAGCGGGTAAACCAGCTCTCAGACTGATCACGGTTGAACGGCGGTTCGTTCAAGACCGCTTCCCAATGTTTCAGTGCATCGGTGACAACCGCTGTACTCGGTGGCAACGCATCAATCAGTGCTCCTAATCGGGCTGCAATCGCCGATGTATCCGGCGCCGACGGCGCTAACGCCTCTGCCAGCCAGCGGTGATCGACATGGGCTGTCTGACCATCAGGCATCCGAACCTGGTTGATCGCCGTCAGTTCAGCGGCCAGCGTCTGCAACTCTAACAAATCGCCACGCTGGGCAGCAGCGTAAGTAGCACGTAACAGCCGATCATAATCGGCCAGCGATAATTCCATCGGTTGCGCAAAGATGTGAACAGGCCACAGCCACCAGCTTATTATCCAGATCGCAATGCAAAAAGGTTTGAGTCTCATCAATTTTATCCTTGACCGTTAGAAAACTTTACGGTATAGTAAAAACAAGAGCGTAACAAAACCTGTGCAACTTCTTTATCGTGGGAGGATGACCAATGGCCCCGCAACGTCGGGAAAAGCTGAACGGTATTTGGATTTCAGACATCTCGATCCGTCAGCCCGTTTTTATTACCATGGTGATGCTTGCATTCATCACCTTTGGTATTCTCTCATTCCGCTCAACCCCCGTCAATCTGCTGCCGGAAATTGATGTTCCCATTATAGCGGTAAGTGTGACCTATCCCGGTGCTGGCCCGGAAAGCGTTGTGGATCAGGTTGTCAAACCAATTGAGAATGCAGTCAACACGCTTGCCGGTTTAAAGCACATCACCGCACAGGCGAATGAAGGATCGGCGTTGATCATTCTCGAGTTTGAAGCCGGTAACGATGCCAAACAGCTCGAAGAAGACGTTCGCCAGCGCGTAAACAGTATTTTACCTCAATTACCTCGTGATGTTCGCCAACCGGTATACCAACGCTTCGATCCCAATCAATCACCGGTGATGCAGATCGCAGTGGCCGACACCTCCGGTCGTTCACCGCTTGAACTGCGAACCTTGATTGATGAAGAGATTGTTCCGCTCATCCAACGTGCTCCTGGTGTTGGTTCGGTGACGGTATCCGGTGGTCAGCAGCGACAGATCAACGTCTGGCTCGATCTGGCTAAACTTCAGGCCTACGGTTTGCTACCCGCACAGATCAGTCGTTCACTCCAACAGGCAAACGCGAATCTTGGCCTTGGCACATTGGTTGAAAACAACACCGAGATCAGTCTTCGCGTACCATCGCTTCTGCGCAGCGTCGAAGACATTGCCCGCGTACAGATTTCAGGGACACCTTATCGGATCGGCGATGTCGCTGTTATCGAAGAGGGGGTAGCCGACGTTACGACCATTTCGCGCCTGAATGGTAAAGAGGCGATCATTCTCAATGTCCTCAAGCAATCCGGCGCCAATACGGTGACGGTTGCCGATAACGTCTATCGGGCACTTGATCGGGCATTTGCTGCCTACCCTGAACTTACCTACTCTATTCCGCTTGACACCTCAGAGGCGGTGCGGTCGTCGGTGCTCTCCTCGTTGGAAGAGCTGGTGTTCGCCTCAATTGCCGCCTTTCTGGTGGTCTGGTTCTTCTTCGGTAATTTACGCAGCACCATCATCACCATGTCCGGTCTACCGGTCATTCTGATCGGTACGTTCATCTTCATGCCGATCTTTGGCCTGACGATCAATCTGGTCACGCTCCTCGCCCTCTCGCTCTGTGTCGGTCTGGTGATCGACGATGCGATTGTAGTGCGCGAAAATATTTTCCGTCACCTCGAACGGGGCGAGAGCGCCCGCGTTGCCTCATCACGCGGTACGTGGGAAGTCGGTCTGTCGGTCGTGGCGATGACGCTCACCATTGTCGCCGTCTTCGTACCGGTGACGTTTGCTGAAGGCGTGGCTGGGATTGTCTTCAAGTCGTTCGGCCTGGTCGTTTCGATAGCCATTCTGCTCTCGCTCGCCGAGGCCTTTACGTTCGCTCCGATGCTCTCGGCAAACCTGTTTCCGAATATCAAGCTAAAGCCAAAACCGCATCGAGACAACCACCAACCAATTGTCGAGGTGCCGATTTCCGATGAGGTGAGCGAGCGCGACATTGGTCTACTGCAAGAGGCCAACGAAGACCCCGGACGTATGGGGCGTTGGTACGGTAAACTGCTCGGCTGGACACTAGCGAGTTTGCGTAACCGGCTGATCGTTGTTAGTGTGGCCATTGCCGTGCTGCTCCTGAGTGTCTGGGTTGCCAGTGGGCTGAAACTGACCTTCTTCCCTGAACAAGACCCACACGAGTTTATCATGCGCTTTGAATCAGCACCTGGTACAACATTGGCCGAGACCGATCGCCTTGCCCGACAGGCCGAGCAGATTCTGCTGAATGACCCGGCAGTTGAGAATGT
>NZ_JPIM01000013.1 GCF_000735195.1 Chloroflexus sp. MS-G | reverse complement strand
TGTTCGATCGCTCAACGTCAGCGCCTCGTTCTTCCAGCCACAAATGGAGCACAGTCGGCTACTTGGATACCAGCGATCAGCAATAACCAACCGCGTTCCGTAGCGTTTCGCCTTGTATTCCACCTGCGAGCGCAACATCCCAAAGCCCACGTCAGAGATGGCGCGAGCGAGCTTCTCGTTCGCGAGCATCCCCTTGACGTTTACATCCTCGATCACTACCGCTTGGTTTTCGCGGCAGAGTCGAGTCGTGAGCTTGTGGGTGAAATCCGCTCGGAGATTGGCAAGGCGGGCATGCAGCCTTGCCAATGTCGCAGCGGACTTTCGCCGGTTGTTCGATACCGGCAGGCGCGTTCCTTTGGGCAGGCGGGCATGGCGTCCAAACCCCGCCATCTCTTTGGCGGCTTCCAGCTTGCGGCTGAGACGTCGGCTACGGATGTTTAGACGACGCAGCGCTGCGTTGAGCGGCTTGGGCGCCTCAACGACTTCACCGCTGGAGATCGTTGCGGCAGCCTTGATGCCCAGGTCGACGCCGTTGACCTCGTGCGACGTGCGACGCCGATAGCATTGCGCATCAGGCACTTCGACCTGTATTGCCACAAACCAACGATCCGCCGTGCGCGAGACCGTCGCGCCCAGTATCTTTCCTTTGAATCGCAGTTCCTCGGTCATGGCGACTTCGCCGATCCTGGGCAGACGGATCGTCTTGCCCATCAGAGTGAACTTGTCGTTGGCCACATAAAAGCTGTCGCGGCAACGGCCCTTTTTCTTGAGCCGTGGTTCGTGCGCTTCTTTGCCCTCCCTGAGGTCGGCGAAGAACCGTTCCCATGCGTTGGCAAGATTCCTGAACGGCTGGGCGTGGGCATCCCGGTGAATGTCTTGCAACCAAGGCCGGCCGCTCTCATCGAGCCACTGCGGGTCGGTGTACTTGATGGCGTTGAACTGTTTTTTGAGCGCCATGGCGTTTGGCCTGCCGCCTGCTGCGTATTGCCTGTTCCACTCATTGAGCGCCCAGTTCCAGACACGCCGCGCCGTGCCGCAGGCGCGCTTGAAGTAGTCCACCTGCTCAGGAGTCGGACAAAGGGCGATCTTGTGGGTTAGTTGCATCGTTTGGCCTTCTTAGCATTACTCATGACTCGCATCCTGTTTCAGCGCTGCATCCACCTGCTTTCGATCGTTCCTCACACCGTATCGCCGAGACGAACAACCGTGCACGATGGTCATCACGTCTTGCACCATTTCCGGTTCGGGAGACAGCCGTTCCTGGGTGAGCACCAGCACTGCGCAGCCATGGGTTTTGGCGTCATGTTCGAACCACTCAACGCCGAAACGGGTGAGGCGGTCCCGGTGCGCGAGGATCAGCATCGTGACGTCCCGTCGCCCGATCTCGTCCATACGGGCCAGCAACCGCTTGCGCGTGACGTTCAGCCCGCCGCCCACTTCCTCGATACACTCGACCCCCGCCAATCCCTTCGCCACCACGACCTCTTCCAGCACGTTGCACTGATTCGCCAGGTCCGGCTGCTGTGCCGCACGCGATACCCGACAGGAGGCGACCAGCGTGGGTGGCGCATGGTTCGCCTGCCGCAAACCGATGACCGCACGGATCTGCGTCTCAGGGGAGAGACGGCGGTTGCTGTCCGTTCGGGCCACCGGAATCAGCCTTCCTTCGCGTTCCCAACGCTGCAACGTCTTGACCGAGACACCAAGGAGTTGTGCGGCTTTCCCTGTGCGCATGGTGTTTTCCGTGAGCACCATCATACACTATCGCGTACTAGAAGTCAAGCTAGAGTCCGGCTCCCTGGGTGTAAGTGGATGGGAGGGTAGATGTGCTGATCACACGTGCGCCAATTTCCTCGCCGTCATCAGGTGCGTGGCTTGAGCCTGGTGGATCAGCACACTGCCACTCCCCGCCATGATGATGATCAAAATCAGTGAGCCAACAGGGATTTGACTATAGCCTATCGTCAGCACGGGATTTGGACGGTTTGGAGACTTGCTCTTCTCCTGCACGCTTCTTCTCTTCCCGCTCTCCTCGCATCCTATCCTGATCGTCGGCCCTCGCGGGCAAGTGTGCGTTGGAGTGTCTGCCATTCGCCGATCAGCGTCGCTGCCTGCTCATTGGAAAGCTGGGCAACCGATACTTGAAACCGACGCTGCGCTTCAGTATCAGGGTCAAGACCGAGATCACGGGCAAGCGAGGCAATGGCCGCACGTTGCTTCTCTGAGGCTGGCTGACCGGCATAACGTGCCCGCTCTTCAGCGATGGCAACCCGCTGCTGTTCATCACTCAACCGCTTCAATTCATCGATAAATGCAGAGGCCTGACCTTTGTTAAGCGAGACCAGATCATACCCGTGCTGCTGAGCAAAGCTGGCTAATTGTTCGCCAGACCAACCCAGAGCTTGCTGGAGTGCTGCGATGAAATTGCGCTGACGTTCACTGGCCGGTGCATCAGGATCACGGACGGTAATGGCAGTCGCGACGGTATGCTGTTCGCGGATGTGGGCAATCTGTTGCTCAACTGCCTCTCGCTGACTGCGAAAAATGCGCCAACCGAGATCGACGGCCTGCTGTACCATCTGATCGTCGGCGTCAATTGGGAGAGTGATGGTTTCTTCAATCGTGATGAAATCGTCACCTAGTTTGATAGCAGTTCGATAGGTGCGTGTAACGCTGCGTTCGCTCTGGGGTTTGGCCGGCATATAAGTTCCCTCCGACTTTCCGTACCGATTCGTCCCGTAGCGCCTGTTCCCTGTCGTGATACAGTGCCGGCGCTATGGCTATTATAGCACAAATGTTCAGTTTTGCAAGTGGTTGTCAATCTTGAAATTTCCGGTTAGAATAGTAACAATATCCGATGTGCTCGCAATGTGACGTGAAGCGCTATGTACGATCTTTTAATTCAGCACGCCAATGTTCTCCAGGTCGCCAATGGCATTCCCTCAGTCTTGCCCCAACACGACATTGCGATTGTCGACCGACGTATCGCTGTCATCGCCCCTGAGATCAGTCCTGGTCTCGCCCGTGAAATCCTGAACGCCAACGGTCAACTCGCCATTCCCGGTCTGATCAACAGCCATGCCCATACTGCGATGAGCCTGTTTCGAGGTGTGGCCGAAGATGTACCGATTGAAGAGTGGTTTAACGGTTATATCTGGCCGTTGGAAACAAATCTGACCCCTGAAGACGTATACTGGGGAACGTTGCTCGGCCTGGCCGAGATGATCGAAGGTGGAGTAACGTGCGTTGCCGATCATTACTTTATGATGGATGCGATTGCCAGCGCCGTGCAAGAATCGGGAATGCGGGCACTGCTCGCGTGGACGATCTTTTCTGGCGCCGATGAGCAGCAACAGATCAGTACCGCTCGTCAGTTTGTCGAGCAGTGGCACGGAGCGGCTAACGATCGCATTCGTGTCTGGATGGGTCCGCATTCACCGTATACCTGTACTCCATCGTTGTTGCAGCGTGTCGCTCAGACGGCACGTGAGTTGGGTGTGGGAATCCATATTCATCTTTCTGAAACGGCAGCGCAGGTAGCACAAAGCATTGCCACGTATGGCCGTTCCCCGGTACTGGTAGCGCGTGATGCCGGTCTGTTTGATGTTCCGGCATTGGCTGCCCACGTAGCCCACGTGTCTGCTGACGATATTGATACCCTGGCTACCCACGGTGTTGCTGTAGCCGTTACGCCGAAGACCGAAATGAAGCTTGGGATTGGCGTAGCTCCGACGCTATCGTTACGTTCGGCAGGTGTCACCGTCGCACTCGGTAGTGATGGTGCGGCCAGCAATAATACCTATGACATCCTCGAAGCGGCTCGTCTATTAGCTTTGCTCGAAAAGCTGCGTCACCATGATGCCCGCTGTATGCCGATTGGTACTGCTCTCGAACTGGCGACGGTTGCCGGGGCGCGTGCTCTCCACTGGGATGGGATTGGCGTCTTGCAGGTTGGTGCGCATGCCGATCTAGCGCTGGTAGAATGCACAACCGCCCACACCCAACCGCTCCATAATTCGGCAGCAGCATTGCTTTACAGCGCTCAGTCGACTGATGTTACGACGGTAATCATCGACGGGCGGATTGTAATGCGTGATCGGGTGTTGCTAACTATTGATAAGCCGCGGGTATTACGAGAAGTCGCTGCACGGGTAGAACGACTGACCCGACGCCAGACTGAACGCCGAATCGCGGTGTACCCTGAATTGACTGCTGACACGTAGCGTTTGTCGGAAAGATGTCTCTTGTCTGAGAGCGACTGGCACCCTGTCTGAACTGTTGTCTGTCATACACCATCGTGTCAGGTTAGGTTGCCCAAACAGTGCTTCCAGCCCCTTTACCCTCTTTACGGAGAGCGTAAAGGGGAATTTTGGAGCAGAAAACCGCCGGCAAGGTTTGTTCAGACGCACACTCAGCGATGTTGGTTCCGAAGACAATATATAGCGCGAAGAACGATGTTGATTTTCCCGCTGCTGAGTGACAGCCTATTTGATGAATGTCGCTATGCCGCTAATAATGCTGCTGGCCAGGATAATCACCAACCCGTGCAGCCACAGCGGGCTTTCGGCCAGCATCGTTTGCATAGCAAAGGCGGTAATCCCCACGATCACACCCAGAATGATCGCTTCTCGTTCACGTGGACTAAACATACTATCGCTCACGCTCATCAACATCACGACCTTGATCAAGCGAATAGCTCCCATAATCCTGTGTGGGTGGTTCGGCAGCTTTTTGTACGATAACACCGATCTGCACTAAAAACCAGAAGATTCCTGACCCAATAAGTGCGATGACGATCAGTCCGGCAATAAGTATTACGATGAAAAATAGCGTGCTGAGCATGATTCCCTCCTTACTGCACCTACAACATTCAGGTTGCAACCAGATGAGTAAACATGTGCGGTGACGCTCGTTTGATTGACATAGAATGTACGAGGAAAGCACATACCATGTTTCATTGTACATTTCACGTCTCAGTCAATTGTTTGTTGGCGAACCATCTAGTTGTGGTATACTGTTGCCGGATATAAGCATCTAATATCACCATACCATGGGGGAGGATGGTAAAAAACCGGTGGTGCGATAGAAGGAATCGGTATGAGCGAGTTGGGCGCGCGTCTCCGACGGGCGCGAGAGGCAAACGGTATATCACTGGCTCAGGCAGCGGCTGATACTCGTATTCTCTTGCAATCGCTGCAGGCGCTGGAAGAGGGTGCATTCGAGCGGTTACCCAGTGATGTTGTTGCTCGTGGTTTCATTCGCAATTATTCACAGTACCTTGGGCTGCCCGTCGATGAAATGATCGAACTCTACCGACGCGAGCGCGGTGCTACTGACAAAATTCGGATCGTGCCTGCGACACATCCGCCCCGTACTCGCATGTATGTTCTACCCAGTTTTTTTGCCATTTTTTTCATTACCCTGGCATTGATCGGTCTGGCATACGTTGGCTTGAGCGCCCTTGGGCAAATTGGAGAGCGAGCAACACCGCCTGCTGCTGTTGCGCCATCACCAACAATTGTTCCACCCTCACCTTTACCAACGCCTGAACCACCACCAACTTCCGTAAGCATACCAACCTCTTTGCCAGCAACGCCGACCGTGCTACCTACCGTACCCACTACACCTGAGCCGACGCCAACGCTCGCAGCTCCCATTGTGGTTGAGATACGAGTACCCGCCGTTCGTGGGAACGAAAATTCCTGGGTGCGGGTACAGGTTGATGGGACAACGGTCTTTGAAGCTATCATGCGCGCTGGTGAACAACGCACGTTTACGGCTCAGCGCCGTGTCTTTATTCGGGCCGGTAATCCGACAGATGTTGAAGTAACGGTCAATGGTCTTCAGCAAGGGCCGCTCGGTACGGTGCCTGGTCAGCCGGTAAACTGGTCGTGGCCCCCGAACTAATCTCTGGAGTACGAACAATGCCAGCAGAAAATAGCTTTGATATAGTCTCAGACTTCGACCAACAAGAGTTAGTAAATGCGGTTGATCAAACGTTACGCGAAGTGCAGACTCGCTATGATCTGAAGGATGCCGGTGTAACGATAACGCTCAGTAAAACCGAACTGGTGATCGAAGCTGACAGTGAAATGAGCCTGCGTAGTGTCCGTGATGTTTTAGAGACGAAGGCACTGCGGCGTAAGTTGTCGCTCAAAATCTTCGATTACGGTAAACCAACCGATGCCAGCGGTGGTCGGGTGCGGCAGGTGGTTACTTTACGCCGTGGTATTGACAGTGAGTTAGCGAAAAAGCTGAGCAAGATGATCCGCGAACGGTTTCCCAAGGTTCAGCCCCGGATTCAAGGTGACGCACTGCGCGTGGTAGGAAAGAGCCGCGATGAATTGCAGGCAGTTATTGCGTTTCTCCGCGAACGCGAAGGTGAGATTCCGGTGCCCCTCCAAATGACAAATTACCGCTAGCGGGTGTTCGCACATGTGCGCTGTTGGCCTGGATCGCGAGTCGATGAACCGCATGGTCGGCAGCGCTCATCTTCTCCAGCGTTTTTCTGGATTCTTTAGTGGATGCCGCTATCGATTGCTCAGAACAGGACACTATCTCGTCTATGGTGTGTACATCCGAATGACAAGTCGATCTATAATGAAACGAGGTTGATGATCAACGATGTTAGCATTATTCGTGGTTATATATCGAAGAGAACGCCATAATGAAATATCATATTGTGACGCTGGGCTGCCCCAAAAATGTAGTGGATAGTGAAGGCATGGACGGCCTGCTCAGCATGCAGGGCCATCAAGCAGTTGCATCGGCTGATGAAGCTGATGTTGTTATTGTTAATACATGTAGCTTTATTGCTGCTGCTCGATCAGAGACACTTAGTGTCTTAAAAGAACTGGCCAGCCGTAAACAGCCCCATCAGCGACTCATTGCAGCCGGGTGTATGGCTCAAAGTCACCCGCAAGAAATTACGGCTGTGCAAGGAGTGGATGCAACGATTGGCACTCAACAATGGACACAGATTAACGCGCTGGTTAGCCAACTCGATCAGCCGGTGATCCCACTGACGCCGGGCCAAACGGCTGTGACCATTCCCCTCATACCGACGTCATCGAACGGTCGACCGACATCGTATGCCGATTGGCGTACCACCCAGATTCGACGTACACGCCATACACCCTCGGCGTATCTCAAAATTTCAGACGGTTGTAATCTGCGCTGTGCTTTCTGCACGATCCCCAGTTTCAAGGGCGACATGCGCTCGAAGCCGGTCGGTGCTGTATTGGCCGAGGCACAAGAGCTGGTTGCGCAGGGAACCCGCGAAATTATTCTGGTTGCCCAGCACCTGACCGATTATGGTCGCGATCTAGGTCTGAAGGACGGTCTGGCTGTGCTTCTGGATGAATTATGCCAGGTTTTACCGACAGACATCTGGATCAGGCTGATGTATGCGTACCCCCACGGCATCAGCGAGCGGCTCATCACTACGATGGCTACTCACAAACAGATTTGCCACTACCTCGATATGCCGCTCCAGCATGCCCATCCAGCCACCTTGCGGCGCATGCGACGACCACCTGATACTGACCGAACGCTCAAACTCATTGCTGAACTCCGGGCGGCGATGCCTGATATTGCTCTTCGCTCGACGTTTATTGTTGGTTACCCCGGCGAAACGACGGCTGAGTTCAATGCACTCCTCGAATTCTTGCAAACGGCCCAACTCGACCGCGTTGGTGCATTCCGCTATTCACGTGAACCGGGTACACCGGCAGCCGAACTACCCGACCAGGTGCGTCCACAGGTTATCGAGCGACGATGGCACGAATTGATGCGCCTACAACAGCAGATTTCGTTTGCCCGTAATCAGCGCTGGATCGGGCGCACATTAACGGTGTTGATCGAGGGGAACGGCAGCGCCGACGATGGCAGTCAGTTGAGCGTTGGTCGATCATTTCGTGATGCACCCGAAATTGATGGTCAGGTCTTTGTTTGGGGCCATTTTCCTATCGGGCAGATAATAACTGTGCGTATTACGCAGGCTGCTGAGTACGACTTGTGGGGTGAAGCAGTTGGATAATACATTGGTGGTGCAGATTATTGCACCACCAACGAATTGGTTGCACCGATCACTTCGTACCGTTTAATCGCCGACTAATCTCTTGTTGCAGACGGCGTAATTCAGTAGGATTGTTCTTCGCCAGATGATCAACCATGTAAGAGATGGCTGCATCACTGTAATCGTCGAGCAAGCCATCGATGACCTGCTGAACAATCATATTAACAAATTCGTCTTCGGAAATTACGGGGGTGTAGACATACGCCAACCCATCGCGCTCACGTTGTAACATACCCTTATCGGCGAGACGGCTCATTGTCGTCATGACGGTTGTGTATGCAATATCGCGCTGTTGGGCCAGTTTACGATGAACCTTCTTCACTGTGCTCGCGCCCTCTTTCCAGAGAATTTGCATAATCTCGGTCTCAAGCGGCCCCAGTACCTTGACAAGACCATCTTTCATCGGACTGAAGCGGAAGCGTAGGTTGAATGCCATAGTACACCCCTTTTCTTGAGTTAACGGTAGTAGATAGCTCATACCCTTCTGAAAGCGAGTGTACGGCGCAGCAAGCAGTTCGAGAAGAGGGAAACATTACACAGTGATGACAGGTTGGTAGTACTATAATCCGCTTTCTATACGATATTGTGTCGTATAGACAATAGAAAAACTGTAAACAATTTGCAATGTCTATGATAACAGAAAACGACGTTCGTTACCAGATTCAGGCGGAAATGCGGGCAGCATTTCCGGTGGTCGAAGGACGGCTAAGCCGGTTTTACGCGATGCAGGAATATCATCTGGGTTGGCGAAACGAAGATCTGACACCCACAACTGCCGATCCAGGGAAGCTGATCCGTCCACAGCTTGTGTTGTTGGCCTGTGCTGCTGCTGGTGGTGATCCACAACAGGCCCTACCGCTGGCAGCCGGTGTACAGTTGTTACACGATTTCTCGCTTATCCACGACGACATCGAAGACGACAGTGCCATGCGGCGGGGGCGGCGTACCCTCTGGCACATCTGGGGGTTGGCGCACGGGATCAACGCCGGTGATGCAATGTTTGTCATTGCGCACTTGGCCATTCATCGGCTGAGCGATCGTGGTCTGCCAGCCGAGCGAGTGCTGACGATCCTCCGTCGGTTTGATGAGATCATCTTACGTATCTGTGAAGGTCAGTACCTTGATCTCAGTTTCGAGGGTGATTTGAGTATCTCACCCGCTGATTATCTGACGATGATCGGTGGTAAGACCGCAGCACTTATTGCCGGTGCTGCTGAACTTGGTGCTCGCGCCGCTGGCGCTACCGAAGAGACGGTCACGGCGCTAGCCGATTTTGGTCGTGCAGTGGGGTTGGCGTTTCAGATCGAAGATGATATTTTGGGTATCTGGGGAGCGCCAGAACAGACCGGTAAGCCGTTTGCCGCTGATTTATACCGCCGTAAAGTGAGTTTACCGGTTGTGCATGCACTGAGTCATAGTCCTGATCGCGAGCGCTTGGCCGAACTCTACCGCCAGCCTGTGCTCGGTGATGATGCGGTGAGACAGGTGCTGGCCATTCTTGATGCTGCCGGATCACGATCATTCTGTGCTGTTATAGCTAACGAACACCATCAGGCCGCCTTTGCCGCCCTTGATCGCCTTTATCCACCTACCGCAACCGCCGCTGCAGCCCGCGACCGTTTACGTGCCCTTGCCCAAAGCCTGATTGGCCGTCAGTATTAGGGTGTAGGTTTTTCAAGGGTCTTTTCCTGTCTGGTAGGAGGGCAGCAGAAGGAGAAGCGAGAGAAATAGGAGCGGGGGTAGCTTTTACCCCTGCTTCCCTCTTCCCTTCCTCTTGCTCTTGCGAGGTGGAATGGGAAAAGGTGAGAGTTTTCCCTAGTAGATACTGGGGTGAAGGTGAAGGTGCAGCCGTGCTGTGGCGACGTGCGCTGACTTCCACGTGAATTTATCGGTTGGTGCATCCTCACTTGCAAGAGAGGGCGGGTAACCTAACTATCCAACGGCGCTGACGAGAATGATCGTCTTATCAACGTGGGGCCAGGAAGTTCCCTCTTTTGTGCCTGTTTCTCTTTTCTGTTTCCTCACCGAACCCCGGCCAGGTCAGGTGAAAACTTTCAAACCGCTGCTCCTCACAACCCGGCTTGACATCATTGCTCACGAGTGTTATGCTACATAATCAAAGACAACTTGTGCGTTACGATCACGGAAGATCGTCGCTCGGGATGAAATGCGGCCTGGCGTTGCACGCCGGGCGTTTTTGATCAAATATTCTTTCTGTAAACCTGCAAGCCTTTCATCAGCAACAAAGACGGCTGGATAATAACGACTGACTGCTTACTGTGCGGGAATTGGTTTCATCCGCGCCTGATCGAAAAGCTGAAAACAATGGCGCACCCTCTGTCCTGATAGGAGCGGCTCTTATGGATGATGTAGCAACTACCGCTCAGGTACTTGAGCTAACGGCAACGATACCGGATGAGTGTAAATCAGATGACCTTTCGCCACTGGCAGCCGAACTGCTTCAGCATCCGGTAATGCACATTATCGTTAAACAGCAACAAAAACGTGGCTGTCAAACATCCCTCGAAGCGGTGCAAGTAGCTTTTGTGAGAGCCTATCATTCGCCTTCAGTAGAAGCCCTGATTGCCCGCCATCGCGATTACCTCCCCTCTGCCGATTTTGATCTCATCCGCCGCTCGTATGCTCTTGCTGCAATTGCCCACGAAGGACAACGCCGACAGTCAGGTGAGCCGTATCTTGATCATCCGATTGCAGTCGCCATTATTTTGCTCGACCTCCGTCTCGACACCGAATCGATAGCTGCTGCGCTGTTGCACGATGTGGTTGAGGATAGCGAGGTGCCGATTAGCGTTATCGAACACTTCTTCGGTCAGCAGGTTGCCAGTCTGGTTGATGGAGTAACAAAACTTTCTGGTTACGAGAGCAAGAGCAAGGAAGAAGCTCAGGCAGGGACGTACCGTAAACTCATTATTGCTTCTGCCGACGATCCGCGGGTTGTGCTGATCAAGCTGGCCGACCGCTTGCATAATATGCGTACTATCCATGCTACCCCACCGCAAAAGCAGCAGCGGGTAGCCCGTGAAACACTCGACATTTATGCGCCGCTCGCCCATCGTCTTGGGATGTGGCAGATGAAATCGGAGCTAGAGGATTTGGCGTTTAAGACGCTGCATCCCGACCGCTATCAAGAGATTGCCCGTGGCCTGGCGATGCGCAAAGAGGCGCGTGACCAGATCGTGCAAAAAGTTATTGCCCAACTGAAAGAGATGTTGGCCCGCGAGGGTATTAAGGCCGAGGTGACCGGTCGCTCGAAGCACATTTACTCGATCTGGCGCAAAATGGAACGAAAAGGGGTGCCGCTCGAGCGCATCTATGATCAGCTTGCCGTGCGGATTATCGTTGACGATCCAAATAATGAGGTAGGCGCGTGTTATCAGGCGCTGGGGGTAGTACACGGCAAGATGAACTGGACGCCGGTGATGTCGGAGTTTGACGATTATATTGCTGCTCCGAAAGAGAGTTCGTATCGCTCGATCCACACAACCGTTATTTTGCCGGAAGGGCTGCACTGTGAAGTGCAGATTCGTTCAACGAAGATGCATGAAGAAGCCGAGCACGGCATTGCAGCACACTGGCGCTATAAAGAGGGTTTCAATACCCGCAGTGATCGCGATTACGAAAACAAAATTCGCTGGTTACGCGAGCTGATCTCGTGGCGCAATGAAACGACCGACCGCGAATTTGTCGATATGTTGCGCGCCGAATTTGAAGAGCGCGTCTTTGTGTTCACGCCAAAAGGTAAAATTATCGATCTCCCTGAAGGATCGACACCGGTCGATTTTGCGTATCGCATTCACTCTGAAGTGGGGCACAGTTGTATCGGTGCGAAAGTCAATGACCGCCTGGTACCACTCGATTACGAATTACGAAACGGTGAAATTGTTGAGATTCTAACCTCGAAACACCAGCGCGGCCCCAGTCGCGACTGGTTGCGTTTTGTGAAGACACCCTCGGCTCGGAACCATATTAAGCGATATTTCCGCAGGCTGGAGCGCGAAGAGAACATTGCTGCCGGGCGTGAAATGCTCGAAAAAGAGCTGAAACGTTATGGCTTAACCCAGGTCAGTTTCGAGAAACTGGTTGAGCTGGCCGGCCCAACTGTGCGCTCGATTGATGACCTCTTCTACCAGATCGGGGTTGATGACCTGAACGAGCGGACACTCGTTCAGAAGCTGTTGAGCGAACAACAGCTTTCACAGGCACAGAGCGAACAAGCGGAACTGGAACAACAACTACAACTACCGCGTGCTCCCCAACCAATAGCCCGAGTCAGCGCTAGTGGCGAGATTTACCTCGAAGGTACCGGTAAAATTGCCTCACGGCTTGCACGCTGTTGTAACCCGGTTTTTGGTGAACCGATAGTTGGTTTTACAACCCGTGGTCGGGGTGTTACCGTTCATCGCACCGATTGTCGCACGATCCAGAATCTCAGTGCTACCGAACGCAATCGTCTGATGCCAGTATGTTGGGGGAATACCATCGGATCAAATCAGTTCTTCCCGGTACCGTTGCGGATCGAAGCCTGGGATCGGGTGGGATTGTGGCGCGATATTTCAAATGTGATCGCCGATGCCGGTATCAATATTGCCGATGTGAGTCAAGGCAAGCGTTGGGCCAATGGTCGCACCATTCTTAATGTGACGGTCTCGCTGCAATCGATGGCTCAACTGTCGCCGTTGATCGAGAAAATTAACCGCATTCCCGATGTGATTGATGTCTACCGTAAGACGTAGACTACGTGTTGAGGTTTGATGATCGAGGCAATTCGTTCCAGGCTACTCCACTGGTTTGCTAAACACGGACGAGACCTGCCCTGGCGCCGAACCCGCGATCCCTACGCGATTATGGTCGCCGAAATTATGCTCCAGCAGACGCAGGTCGATCGGGTTATCCCCAAGTATCATGCGTTTTTGACGGAATTTCCCACCATAACAGCCCTGGCTACTGCTTCCACGGCGGATGTGATCAGATTGTGGGCCGGTCTTGGTTATAATCGGCGGGCGATTCATCTGCAACGTGCTGCCCAGATCATTGTAGAACAGTATGATGGTCAGGTTCCATCATCGGTAGCAGCATTGCGTAAGCTTCCCGGGATTGGCCCCTACACTGCCGGTGCTATCGCCTGCTTTGCTTTCGAGCAAGATGTGGTCTTTCTGGATACCAATATTCGCCGTGTTGTGCGGCGGTTATGTGTTGGCCCTGATCACTGGCCCGCGCCATCTGATGCAACACTTTTAGCCCATGCCGAAGCATTGTTGCCCGTGGGCAAAGGCTGGGAATGGAATCAGGCTATCATGGAATTGGGGGCATTGATTTGCACTGCCGCTGGCCCGGCTTGCTGGCGTTGCCCGTTACGCCAATACTGTCGTGCGTATACTGTTGCGGTTGCGGCTGATAGTGAGCTGGTACTGACTCCGGCCACTCCGCAGGTGAAACGAGTGGCTGAAACTCGCTCTGCAGAGCCGTTCATTGGATCAAGACGCTGGTATCGCGGTCGAATCATCGCTACGTTGCGGAATTTACCAACAGGAACAGTACTACCTTTGGCCGAATTAGGGCAACGAATACGCGCCGATTATACTGCGGAGCACGAAACCTGGTTGCAGAAACTGGTCGTCGATCTGGCTCGCGACGGTCTGCTGCTTGTAACCGAACAAGGGGTTCGTTTGCCCGACTAAGCGCATTACCTGGAGGACAGATCAGGCAACATGTGATGAACGGCTCGGCCGTTTGCCGCGCCGATTATCAATGCAGCCTGGGGAATGTCGTAACCTGGAGGGAGTGTGATTGATGCACACCATTCCATCATCTCTTCGCAATACAGTGATAGGATTGTGGATTGCTGCGCTATTGGTAGGTGTGATCTCTAGCCTGCTGGCTCCACCCGTCACGATTGATCTGGCCACATTGCTGGCTACCATCCTTTTTGCTGTGGGGCTGACCGTCTTTGAATCCCTCACGATTGTGCATCAATCTGACCGTCCTCTAGCAGTGACTCTGGCTGTGTTGATTGGGGCAATGATCATTTTGCCCTGGCCACTCTTTTTACTGGCGACGGCCATTGGTGCTGTCGCCGGGGCATTGGCGCGTCAGGCTGAATGGTGGCAGGCGCTTGTCCTGGCATCTATTCGCTGGATTGCTCTCACTGCTGGCAGCGTCGTTCTTATCATAGCTGTTCAGCAGCACACATTTGAAGCTAACGTTGCCTCACCGTTCGCCTTCTTCGGTCTGATCAGTTGTGGTCTGATCATCTACGTTATCGAGCGGCTGGCCAGTGCCAGTCTAACGGCCCCGAATACCGGTGAAGGTTTTCTCTCTGCACTGCACTGGCGATGGGATGATGCTGGCTGGTATGCGTTGATCTATGCGCCGTTTGGTGGAGTATTGGCAATTCTCTGGCAGCAGGATGTGTGGGCGTTTGTGCTGGGGATGGCGCCACTGATGATGGCGCAGATCAGTTTGCGTCATCAGCATCGGCTAGAAGAAGCTCTGAACGTTACCAACAAGCAACTGCAAGCAGTGAATGAACGTTTCCTTGCTCTCTCGCGCCAGACCGAGCATCTGCAAAGCCTGATGGTTGTGCTTCTGACCAGTCGTGATGTGCCAACAATGCTCAATTTACTCGGTGAGCGTCTAAGTGTGCTCATGGGTGCCGATAGTGCGTGGGTAACACTGTATGATGACCAGGGGACCCTTCAGTTGGTCGCTTCACATCATTTGCCGGTAGCCACAGGTGGGGTTGGTCCACAACCGATCCCGTTGCCGCACGCTTACGCAACTGCCCTGGAGCGCGGACGGGTAACTCTCTTTACAAATCAGCATGTCCAGATGCTGGCGCCGGTCGCTGCTTTGACGCAGCACTCCACCTGGCAGGCAATTATTATGTTGCCGTTACTCGATGAGCAACGTCCGCTCGGTGCAGTCTGTCTGGCGTTCGAGACGGTACGTGGTCTGAAAGAAGATGAGCAGCGTCTGCTTGCTGCCTTTGCCCGCCACGTGGCGACAGCCATTCAAAATGCCCGGCTCTTTCGGCGCTGGCAAGAATCGCAAATCGAACTGGGGCGCTCGGCGAAACTTGCAGCCGTGGGCACGTTTGCTGCCAGTATTGCTCACGAATTCAACAACCTGCTGGCAGGTATGTTAGGGTATGCTCAGTTGGGGTTGGCTGACGATAACGTTGACATAAAAAACGAAGCTCTCAAAGTCGTCCTCGACACCTGTAAGCGTGGCCGTAGTATTACCGGTAGTCTGTTGACCTTTGCCCGTCGGCGTGATTCGCGTCGTGAACTGTCAGACCTGCGCGAAGTGGTTGAAGGGACTCTCACGCTCATGGAGATTGAGCTGCGTAAACATAACATTCGGGTTGTCCGTCACATTGATATGGTTCCGCCTACCGTCTGTGATGCCGGTCAGATTTCGCAAGTATTCTTAAATCTGTTGACTAATGCCCGTGACGCGATGAAACCACAGGGTGGCACGCTGACCGTAACCCTTACTTCGGATGACAAATGGATCTGCTTGCAGGTCGAAGATACCGGTTGTGGCATCCCCGAAGCGATTCGACGGCAAATCTTCCAACCGTTTGTGACAACAAAAAACACAACCGGCAGCCAATCGGGTACCGGCCTGGGGCTGGCCGTCTCGTATGGCATTATCAACAATCACAATGGGCACTTTGAAGTCGAGAGTGAGGTTGGCAAAGGCACAAAGATGACAATTCGGCTGCCGATTGTGTCGGAAGAACCGGCTGAAGCTACGGCAGCACCTATTCCAGCACTGCGGATGCTCGTTATCGACGATGATGAAGCATCGGCACGCACGCTCACTACTATTCTTGAACAGGCCGGTCATCAGGTGACCTATTGTGCACACAGCGGTGAGGCGGTTTCGATCTACACAGCGCAACCGTTTGATATTGTGTTGAGCGACGTGGTGATGCCTGAACTCGATGGGATCAGTTTGCTGAATGTCTTGCGGAGTTATGACCCAACCGCGAGTGTTATTCTATTTACCGGTCAGATCGAACCCGACCAGGTAGCCACTATGGCTGCCAGTGGGGCCTATGCGGTACTACGCAAGCCTTTTTCGACGGATGAACTGCTAGCGACGGTACAGGCGGCCTACCATGATCGTGAGCGGGCCAAACGAGCGTTAGCAGGGGTTGCCGAAGCTATTCGCTAGCCGTTGTCAGGCCGGGAATATCCAGCCCCACGCTTATTTGACGTCAATCCCGGCAGCGTTTTCAGCGTTAACTGACCTGTGCCGTAACAGAGCGACGCCAAAGAATGTTACACCGACTAACGACGATCCCCGCTCCACGCTCTTTAAGCGTGAGGCGTGGGTTGGCGCTATGCGGTGTGCGACTGGCATCCCCTCACTTCACTCAGTCGCTTGGGGCAGGTTGAAAACCTGCCCCGCCCCATTGCTATGACCATCCTCCTACATTTACGTGCACGACCACGAACGAAAAGAGTGCAGACAACCGCTCACGAAAGCTGTGCTAACCGGCGGCTGCAATGCCCTGAATACCGCCCTCGGTCATCTTCCGCACATCAAGCAGCTCATCAACCTGTTCAGGGGTGAGCAGACCCTTCTCGACGACCACCTCCTTGATCGTCTTGCCGGTTGCCATCGCCTCTTTCGCCACTTCAGCACCGTTGAGATAACCGATAACTGGGTTCAGAGCGGTGACCAGAATAGCATTCTTGGCCAGCCAGCCAGCCGCCTTTTCCCGGTTGGCAGTGATCCCAACCACGCATTTGGTCGTGAAGGCATTGATCGCGCCGATCAGGACGTGCATCATCTCAAACAGGTTATGAGCAATGATCGGCATCATAACGTTCAGTTCGAGCTGACCGGCTTGCGCAGCCAGGGCTACTGTAAGATCACAGCCTTGCACGTGGTAGCAGGCCATATTCAGCATTTCGGCCAACACCGGATTCACCTTGCCTGGCATAATTGAGGAACCGGGTTGGACTGCCGGGAGCCGAATTTCATCCAGACCGGTAGCCGGCCCAGAGGAGAGCAGCCGGAGATCGTTGGCAATACGCCCGAGCGTAATGCAGAGGGTGCGCAGACTGGCTGAAAAGTCGGCGGGATCGGCCATGCTCTGCATCGACTCAAAGAGATTGCCTGATGAGTACAGTTCCTGGCCGGTCAATTCGCTCAACTTGGCTATCATGCGGCTGTGATATTCGGGATGCGCATTGAGACCGGTACCGGTTGCTGTACCGCCAATCCCTAACCGACGGAGCCG
Source organism: Chloroflexus sp. MS-G (assembly GCF_000735195.1). Classification (GTDB taxonomy): domain Bacteria; phylum Chloroflexota; class Chloroflexia; order Chloroflexales; family Chloroflexaceae; genus Chloroflexus. The sequence continues at coordinate 42,575 of NZ_JPIM01000013.1, read as the reverse complement.
ATTGGCAGCCGTGGCGATACGCTCACGGTCGTTGCGGACTGCTTTCGCATACGCGCCAAACTCTTGACCGAGGCGCACCGGAACGGCGTCTTGCAAGTGCGTGCGTCCTGACTTGACAACATCATCAAATTCGACCGCCTTCTGCTCAAGCGCATCGGCAAGATTATCGATGGCTGCGAGCAGTTCGGGTAAGCGCCACAGACAACCCAAACGAATAGCCGTTGGAATGGTGTCGTTGGTTGATTGTGCCATATTCACATGATCATTTGGGCTGACCGGCTTCTTTGGGTCATCAAGCCTGTAACCAAGTATCTGGTTGGCACGGTTGGCTAAGACCTCGTTAACATTCATGTTGTGAGACGTACCAGCACCGGCCTGGAATGGATCGACAACAAATTGATCGGCATGTTTCCCGGCCAATACTTCATCGGCGGCCTGAATAATCGCGTTGGCAATGTGTGGATCGAGCAGACCGAGATCGCGATTAACTTCAGCCGCCGCTCGTTTGATCATCGTTTGCGCCCAAACGAACGCCGGGTATGGACGCATTCCGCTAACCGGAAAGTTCAATACAGCTCGTTGCGTTTGTGCACCGTAGAGCGCATCAGCCGGTACTTGCATCTCGCCTAACGAGTCGCGTTCAATGCGATAGCCTTCAGCCATGAGTTCAGCTCCTTTCATGCGGCAGAAACGCATAAGATGCTCTGCCGGCAAGAATTGTGTCGCGTGCAGTGCGATTGTATCACATTCTGACCCGGTAACCGGTGCGAGGTGATTTGGGGCGATTGAGCCTTATGGCCGATCATCGGCAATCACCTACCGCAGAATTATGCAAGAGGCGGCGGCGGTTTCCGCAGGGTTGGGGCGGGCCAATGCGGACAATACCGCCGATACGGGCGATACGTATAGGACGCTTGGAACCGACAAGGGCGACTCAGGTTTACCAAAATAGCTTACAGTTTCATGAAAGCCTGTTCGCAAGCGGCTATCGGTGTGCTATAATCGAAGCGGAAGTATGCACGGTGTGGTGCAATTTATGTCTATATAAAAACAAAAAATCGACACCATCCTTATTCTTTCGGACAAATGTTTCAGATTTAGATCGCGCTTTTGCCCTTGTTCTCGTTTGTCGAGTGTAAACTGTTTTTAGAGACGAGTACGCCATGCACGACTTCGTTCATTTGCATGTCCACTCTGAATATAGCCTGCTCGATGGCTATGCTACCACCAAAGGCATCGCCCAACGTGCTGCCGAATTGGGGATGGACAGTATTGCCTTGACCGACCATGGCGTCATGTACGGCGCAATGGAGTTCTACGAGGCGGCCAAAAAGGCCGGCATTCGGCCAATTATTGGGGTTGAAGCCTACATGGCGCCGGGTTCGCTCAGCGACCCAATGACCAGAGGGAGCAAAAACTACTTCCATCTTCTGCTCCTGGCGCAAAACGAGGTTGGCTACCGCAATCTGGTCAAGCTCACCACCCGCGCCCATCTTGATGGTATGGGGAAGGGAGTCTTTGCGCGCCCCCGCATTGACCGTCAGTTGCTCGAGACCTATCACGAGGGCTTGATCGTCACCTCGGCCTGTCTGGCCGGTGAGGTACTGCACCACCTCAAGCAGGGTGACCGACGTGCAGCCGTTGAAACGGCAGCGTACTATCGCGATTTGCTTGGCCCCGACCGTTACTACCTTGAGTTGCAATTGCACGACAATACGCCCGAACTTGAAACACTCAATGAAGAGCTGGTGCGGATCGGACGCGAGCTTGGGATACCACTGGTCGCTACCAGCGATGCACATTTCGTCCGGGCGGAAGATAAAGCCACACAGCACAAGATTATGGCGATGGGTATGAACATGACCTACGCTGAGTTTTGTGCTCGCGAATACGCCATGGACGAGAGCTACCATATTATGTCGGGCGAGGAGATGTGGGCGAAATTCAAGCGGTACGGTTCTGAACCGCTCGAAAATACCCGCCGTATCGCCGATATGTGCCGACTGAAACTCGAGTTTGGCCGTGTACAGTTGCCGGTATTCGAGTTGCCGCCAGGTCACGATGCTGCTTCCTATCTGCGGCTCGTTTGCGAAGAGGGGTTGATGCGCCGTTTCAACGGTCAACCACCCGATGAATATGTGCGTCGGCTCGACTATGAGCTTGATGTTATCAACAAGACCGGCTTCCCCGACTACATGTTGATCGTGTGGGATTACGTGAAATTTGCTCGTTCACGGGGTATCCCATGTCTGCCCCGTGGCTCGGCCGGCGCTTCACTGGTGCTCTACGCCCTGGGGATTACCGACGTTGATCCGGTAAAGAATAAGCTGCTCTTCGAGCGGTTCCTCTCGCCGGAACGGCTGGAGATGCCTGATATTGATACCGACTTCGCCGATTCGCGTCGTCAGGAGATTCTGGACTATATCGCCAATAAGTACGGACGTGAGAATGTAGCCCAGATTATTACCTATGGTACGCTTGGTGCGAAGGCGGCCATTCGTGATATGGGTCGGGTACTCGGTCTCGATCCCAATGAAGTAGATCGTGTCGCGAAGCTGATTCCAGCGTTGCCGGTAGGAACGACTATTGCTCAGGCCCTTGAGCGGGTTCCCGAACTGAAGCAGATCTACGAGACGCAACCGCACTTGCGTGAATTGATCGATGAAGCACAAAAGGTCGAAGGGCGGATGCGTTCAGTCGGTACCCATGCGTGTGGTGTAGTGGTGAGCCGCACCCCTCTGGAAGAGATTGTGCCGCTCCAACGCACGACTAAAGATGAGAATGCGTTGATGGCGGCGTTTGAAGGCCCTACGCTGGCGAAGATGGGCCTGCTCAAGATGGATATTCTTGGCCTGACAAACCTTTCTGTCGTGGCCGAGGCGCTCAAGTATATCGAGCAGACAACCGGGCGACGGATGTGGCTCGATGAAATTCCGCTTGACGATCAAAAGGTTTTTGAAGCATTAGGACGCGGTGAAACAAAGAATGTCTTCCAGCTTGAATCGGCGGGTATGACCCGTTATCTGATGCAACTGAAGCCAACTCGTGTGGAAGACCTGTACGCGATGGTGGCCCTCTACCGCCCTGGTCCGCTCGAGCAGATTCCGGTCTATATTCAAAACAAGAATAATCCATCGCAGATCCGTTACCTTCACCCGGTGCTTGAACCGATCTTGTCTGACACCTACGGCGTGATCGTCTACCAGGAACAGATTATGCAACTGTTGCAGACGGTCGCCGATTATACGCTCGGTCAGGCCTATATCGTGATTAAGGCGATCAGCAAGAAGAATCGTGAGCTGATGGCCGAAAACGAAGCGATCTTTAAACAGGGCTGTCAGCGTAAAGGTATCAGCAAAGAGATCGCCGATCAGCTCTGGGAATTGATCTTGCCCTTTGCTGGTTATTCATTCAATCGTCCCCATGCCACCCTCTACGGTTTGCTCAGCTATCAGACGGCCTGGCTGAAAGTGAATTATCCGGTTGAGTATATGACGGCGGTTTTGACCGGCGCTGGAGGTGTGATTGAAGATGTCACTAAAGCGGCCATCGAGGCCCGGCGGTTGGGGGTTGCCATACTTCCGCCTGATGTCAACCGTTCGCAGAAGGGATTTACGATTGAACCACTGGCTGAGCCATTGCCACCTGGAGTCACGTATAACCGTGGCATCCGCTTCGGTCTGATGGCTATTAAAAATGTAGGTGAAGGCCCGGTAGAGGCGATTATCGCCGCTCGTGAATCAGGTGGGCCATTTCAGTCGCTCGAAGATCTCTGTGCGCGTGTAGACCGCCATGCGCTCAATAAACGAACTCTAGAAAGTCTGATCAAAGCGGGTGCACTCGATTCGCTACCCGGCACTCGTCGCCAGAAACTGGCCATCCTTGACCAGGCAGTAACTGCCGGTAGTGAAGCGCAGAAAGCGCGTGAGATCGGCCAGAGTAGCCTGTTCGACATCTTTGGTGGGATGCCCGGTAGTAACCCAACTGTGAGCCGCATTCCGCTACCGCTGATCAATGAGACTGCTGCTGATCAGAAAGAGGTTCTGCGCTGGGAAAAAGAGCTGCTGGGTCTGAACCTTTCCGATGATCCAATTGCGAAGGCGCTGGAAGGGATCGATACAACCGGCGCTACCGATCTCGGCTCGATTGAAGCTGAGCATATTGGTGAGACTCTTACCTTTGTGGGTGTGCTAAGCGGTGTGCGGCGCATCGCAACGAAAAAGGGTGAGACGATGCTGGTCGCAACGCTCGAAGACCTGACCGGCAGTATTGAGCTAGTTGTCTTTCCAAAGGTGTTGGCGAAATGTGCTGATCTGTTGCAAAACGATGCCGTCGTGCGCGTCACGGCGAAGGTTGATAATCGCCGCGATACGCCGCAACTGGTGGTCGAGAGCGTGGAAGCACCGCAAAGTATTGATCAGGCAATGTCAGTTCAACCGGTTGAAATGGACCTTGAAGGTGTCAGTGATGATCTGAACAGCGAGCTAAAGATCGAGCTGCCGTCACCCTCGGTAGTCGAACCGCAACCCGCTGTAGCTGTTGCTCCTTCGCCACCACCGTCCCTTTCACCTGCTAAACCGCCCGCTGTTCGTCCACGCCAACCGGTTAAGTTAGCCAGTCACGGGAACGGCAATGGTGATGGTTATAGCAATGGTCACTCAGCAAGCCGGTCGAGCGCACCAGGTGCAGAAGGAGGGCGGGGTGAAGGGGTATCGGCCCGCAACCTTCGTATCTACCTCCCTCGTAGCCACGATTTCGATGCCGATGTTGCCCTTATGCAGCATGTTCATCAGATTCTGAGTAACAGTCATGGCCACGACCAGGTAACACTCTATGTACCAAATGGGGTTGGGATGGTAGTACTGCAATCGCAGCATACCATCACTATTTCCGATGCCCTGATTGCCGAGCTGAAGCAGGTGCTTGGACCTGAGCGTGTTCTGGCATGAAGGCCTAGATTGCAGCGGTTCCCGTGGGCTGTGTCGTCAGCCCACGGGTTTAGCGTGAGAATGCCCCTAAAAATGTCTGCTGAGAGTGGTGACTGAAGAGCACCAGCGAGTAGTCACCAGCGGGCAAATCTTGCAGTGAGAATTGTCCACTCACCCTACCATCACCATCGGCGCGCACGGTCGTTACTGTTACCGGTGGCGCCCCACCAGGTGGGTTGTACCAAATGCCGACCGGTTCGCCGGGAGCAAAACCGTCGGCGGCATAGGTCAGTATTGGACCGGTTATGGTCATGGTTGGGGTACGCCAGAATGTGCGTTCGGAACCGGTGCCGATGAATGTTTGGGGCAGGTTACTCTGTCCTCTTCCAAACATATTGGTCGCATCACGATACCAGAAACGTGCTACGCGCCCCAGTAGAACTCCTGGAGAACTCTCCTCTCGTACCCGGAAACGGATCGTTATCGTTACCAGATCACGAACAGATGCCAGCGCACCGGTGCGAATGGTTATCAAGCCGGGCCGCACATCACTGACCCAGACATCCGGGCGACTGGTTTGGGCGTCGAGCAACACGAGTTCGTTGTCGGCAAATGGTAATTCAATCGTTGCTTCGAGTGCTGATCCCTGTCCATAATTTTCGAGCACTACATCGAGCGAAAATACCTCACCGGGCGCGACCACATCATTAACCCGTTGTGCTAGCACCAGCCTGGCCGGTCGTGCTCCCAATGCCGGGTCGACGGTATACTGCACGTCGTCGATCAGCCACGTATCCTTTGGCCCACTCACTTCAATAACCGTGATAGTCTTGCCAGCCGGAGCACTAAATGTCACCTGATCGAGGCGACCGGTGAGAATATTGGGCAGCACTTCAGCAGTAGCGATGACGGCACCATCGGAAGCTGTAGCGGTCACACAAAGGATATCTGATGTCGAGACATAGATACTGAACGAGAGCACACCTGCCGGTAAAAAAATTATTCCTGTTCCGCTTCCGCTTACCCGACCGAAGCCATAGCCGTTGATAAAAAAGGCACAGGTCCCCCCAAAATCGGGACAGGAATCTGGAAATGGTGCATTGTAGCGACCGCTACGCAGATCACCAAACCGCCAACCGGCACTGAAGCGCAGCCCCCCATATTCGCCAATATCTACGTTGTCGGGAAAACCCTCGAAGTCAAGGGTGAATGTCAACAGTGACTGCGCATTTGCCACTGCCGCAGCGCAAAGATGCCAGAGGGTAACACCGAGAACCAGCCAGCGGTACATAATGGCCTCCGTAGAACAGCGATGTTCTTATTATAGTCAAGAAGAGGCCATCGAGAAATAGGAAATTTCTCAGAATTGGCACCCACGAGCTAACAATTTTGTGAGGTTGAATCGGAACACACCATACGAAAACGCTCTCAGCGTACATCAGATTTCACTATTCGGCTCTTTCGGTGCTATAGTAAGATCACGTCGATAAAGTGTGTAACTTCCCTTCAGATCGCACGTACATGTTTACAAGCCCAATCTGAGCGGGTGGAACAGCGTTATCGTCAGTAAGGTTTTGTCGTGCTCTACATGGGGAGGTCGTATGTCTCACAACTATCGGCTCTGGTTGGTTTCGCTCGTCAGTCTATTCCTACTCGCTCTGACAGCCTGTGGTGGTGGTAGTGCAGCTCCAACTGCTGTCCCAACTACTGAACCAACGCAGGCCGTCGCACTCCCCACCCGTACTCCACGCCCGACCGTAGCTCCGGCTCGACCGACTGCAACTCCTCGTCCTTCACCGACGACAGCAGGGCAAAGCGGGCAGTTGGCGTTGGTAGACATTGGCCCGCTCAAGACCTATGATCATCCGAGCGGTGTGTTTAAGATCGACGTTCCCAACAATTGGACGTTGCAGGATAACAGTTCTAGTGCAGAGCTGTTATTGATCTGGACAGACCCAACAGGCAATGGTGCAATTCTGGTTAATATCTTTGAGGATAATCGCAATTATTCTGATAGCCAGCTCGTAAAGCTGCTCACCGATTTCCTCGAAGAGCGTTTTGGTCAACAACCAGATTTCTCCTACGAAGACGCAAAACCGCAAAGTGACGGTAGTCAACTGGTTGTCTGGTCTTATACCGCCAGCGCTGACAACAATATCCAAACCACGTTGTTAGGAAATAGCTTCGTCGAGCAACGAGGGAACAAAGTCTCGATCCTGACTACCCTGGTGCCTCAAGAGCAATTCGAGATGCTAGTGAGTCAGACTGACGAGATTATCAATACCTATCGCATCAATCCCAGCGCTGCGATTGGTGGTGGGAGTAATACGCCTGCTACCGGTGGCACCGTCCTCGCACCGGTTCAGGTCGGTCGCCTCCGAACCTTCAATCATCCCTCTGGTGTATTCCGAATCGACATCCCTGAGAACTGGTCATTGACTGACAATAGTCGTCCCGGCGAGTTGATACTCGTCTGGAATGATCCCGCCAATAACGCAGCGATTATCGTGGACGTTTTGGAAGATAGTGCAACGTACAGCGATGATCAGTTAGTCGATAAGATGATTAGTTTCCTGCAATCATCTTTTGGCAACCAGCCCGATTTCTTTTACGAAGACCCTAAACCACAAAGTGACGGCAGTATCCTGATCGTCTGGGGGTTCACAGCAACTGCATCAAACAATGTCCAGGCCTCGATGTTGGGGAACAGTTTTATCGAGCAGCGTGGGAACAAGATTTCGGTATTGACCACACTGGTACCGGCGGATCAATTTGACACGCTCGTGAGCCGGACAGACGAAATTATCAATACCTATCGCCTCGATCCCGATGCCAGGGTGCCGTAGATACACTGGGATAGTGGGTATCTAAGCGCGATCCGAAATATCTCATTGCGGGCGATGCAGTTCGTTGCTTGTCGCCCCTTGTCAGATTGGTGGGTGAGCGAAAGGGGCATATCCCACAAGCCGCAACCTCGGTCACCGGTAGGTATTGTTGGTATGCGACAACCGTTGGTATCGACTTCTAGGGGCGAGGTACCACCGCGCCCTTTGGTCTTACGAAAGACTGGGTTGCGTTCGTGCATATCAACAGGCGGGCCAGCGGCCCGCGCACCTGCGTGCACATATCAAAGGGCGAGCCAGAGGCTCGCGCACCTGAGCGTAACCCTGCGCGTGCATATCAACAGGCGGGCCAGCGGCCCGCGCACCTGAGTGTAACCCTGCGCGTGCACATTAAAAGGCGATCCAGAGGCTCGCGCACCTGAGCGTAACCCTGCGCGTGCCCAACAACAGGCGGGCCAGAGGCCAGCGCACCTGCGTGTAACCCTGCGCCTGCACAACGAAAGGCGGGCCGGAGGCCCGCGCACCTGAGCGCGCAGATCGAAAGGCGGGCCAGAGGCTGGCGTACCTGAGCGCGCAGATCGAAAGGCGGGCCAGAGGCTGGCGTACCTGAGCGCGTAGATCGAAAGGCGGGCCGGAGGCCCGCGCACCTGAGCGTGCAGATCGAAAGGCGGGCCGGAGGCTGGCGCACCCGAGCGCGTAGATCGAAAGGCGGGCCGGAGGCTGGCGCACCTGAGCGCGCAGATCGAAAGGCGGGCCAGAGGCTGGCGTACCTGAGCGCGTAGATCGAAAGGCGGGCCGGAGGCCCGCGCACCTGAGCGTGCAGATCGAAAGGCGGGCCGGAGGCTGGCGTACCTGAGCGCGTAGATCGAAAGGCGGGCCGGAGGCCCGCGCACCTGAGCGCAATCCTGAGCGCGTAGATCGAAAGGCGAGCCAGAGGCCCGCGCACCTGAGCGCAATCCTGAGCGCGTAGATCGAAAGGCGGGCCAGAGGCCCGCGCACCTGAGGAAAGGCAACCTATTCTTCAGACACTCTCTGAGAGGAACATGGGTTCTTCCAGTTCACTCACAGCAGAGATATACGATAGCGTTATACCCCTCTATCAAGCACTAGCCCTTCGCAGCAGCGTAATGCTCAGCAACCTTCGCCCAATTTACCACGTTCCACCAGGCATCAACATAGGCTGCACGCTTGTACTGATATTTCAGATAGTAGGCGTGTTCCCACACGTCGATGCCGAGGATTGCCGTCTTCCCCTCCATCAACGGATTATCCTGATTGGGTGTGCTCATAATGCTCAGGCTGCCATCTTTTGCGGCTACCAGCCAGGCCCATCCCGACCCGAATCGGCCCAGGGCTGCTGCTTTAAACTTCTCCTTGAAGGCATCGAAGCTACCAAAGGCAGCATCAATTGCCGCAGCCAGCTCACCATCGGGCGCACCACCGGCATTGGGGGCCATAATTTCCCAGAAAAAGGTGTGATTCCAGTGCCCGCCGCCGTTGTTGCGTACCGCGGTCCGAATGGCTTCAGGAATAGCGTCAAGGTTGCTCAACAGCTCCTCAATCGTCTTACTCTGTAACTCAGGATAATTTGCCAGCGCGTTATTCAGGTTGGTCACATAGGTCTGATGGTGATTATCGTGGTGAAAGTGCATCGTTGCTTCATCGATGTACGGTTCGAGAGCGTTGTAGGCGTAGGGTAACGGTGGAACTTCAAAGGCCATGTGAAACCTCCATATATTTCGAGCAGCGACGGCCACCTTTGGCCGTCATCGTGGGTACACATCTATTGTACCGCGAAGCCAGAGAAGATTGCTAGCCTGGAATCCGGTAGCGACAACAATGACCACCGCTGGCAATCGTCGTATCGCGTTCGATAGTCGTTGCTAGCAGCTCTTCGTACAGACGTAACTCTTGTGCGCAGATTTGTGGATAGCGACGGGCGACACAGTCAAATGGACAGTTGTACTGGATGAGCAACCAATCCCCTTGCTCGCCTTGCTCACATTCGCACATATATCCCTGGTCGACTAGCGCCTCGGTGAGCGCAGTGATTTGGGCTGCTCGAGGTTTATCAGCCAGTTGTGGGGCCAGTCGTGTGAAGAGGGTTTTACGACGCTGTTCGAGGATTTCAGTGACTCCCGCTTCACCACCCACAGCGGCGACGCTCTCAATCAGCTCACAAACGAGACGCTCGTAGTGCTTGGGAAAGAAGGATTCTGCGCGTTCGGTAAGGGCATAAAGATGCGCCGGGCGACCAATATTGCGCCGTAGACCGCAAATGTATACCAGCCCTTCCTGCTGTAAAGCGGTGAGATGCTGACGAATACCGACTGCACCGATTTCCAGTGCCTCGCTCAGCTCAATCGCACTCATTTGGCCGTGACGCCGCAGTAGTTGCAAGATACTGCGCCGGGTTGCTCCCTGCTCTTTGCGCTCAACTTTCATCGGCGTTATACCACTTTACGAGTTTGTATCTATTGAATATGCTTAATGCGAGTATATCAATCGCGATACGCGCTGTCAAGCAAAATAATCACAGACAGAGGCAGCGTTCTCAGCCTTGGGTGACGCAACAGAGGAACTCCGGCGGACACCTAGGTGCGCGGTCCTTCAGTCTACGTTTAGCGTGCGATTGGAGGGCATTAGCGTCTCCTGCCCACCGGTAAGATGGAATGTGCCAATCGATTTCTCCACAGGGCGAGGAAGGGGAGTGAAGCAGGTTTAGGAACGTACCTTGATCGCGACAACAATGGGTATAATAGGAAAGAGTGCTTGTTTCCCCGCTAGTTGTGAATGACCAAGACGTGCAATCTTAACGCGATAACGCTTTATTGTTGGCGACTTTAGTAACATTCTTCTTTTCTTATTCTCTGGTATAATGCAAAAAGATACCGACAAAACATGGAGTAGATACATGGGGCGCTTATCAAATCATCAATCGGCTACGGTGAGCGAAGAGCAGATTCTGGCCGCTCTTCGCCATGTACAAGAGCCAGAGTTGGGGGGTGATCTGGTCTCCCGGCAGATGGTCAAGCATATTGCCATCTGTGACGGGATTGTTCGTTGTACGATTGAACTGACAACCCCGGCGTGTCCATTGAAAGATCAGATTCGTGCCGAAGCTGAAGCCGCAGTACAGGCTGTACCAGGCGTCAAAGAGGTACACATTGATTTCACGGCCAATGTACGGCGTCCAGCCGGTATTCCTGAACAGGCTGCTATTCCTGGTGTAGCCAATGTTATTGCAGTGGCTGCCGGTAAGGGTGGGGTCGGGAAAAGTACAGTAGCGGCCAACCTGGCGGTCGCTCTGGCGCAGATTGGTGCACAGGTTGGTCTGCTCGATGCTGATGTGTTTGGGCCGAGCTTACCGCTGATGTTGGGGGTGCGCGGACAACCGATGGCTGTCAGTGATGCTAGTGGTCAACCGATGATGTTGCCACTTACCGGCTATGGGGTTAAAGTGATGTCGGTTGGCTTCTTAATCGACGAGTCACAGCCGGTGATCTGGCGTGGACCGATGGTCAGCCAGTTGTTGCGCCAGTTTCTGTATCAGGTTGCCTGGGCACCGCTCGATTACTTGATCATCGATATGCCACCTGGCACCGGTGATGTTGCATTGACACTGGCTCAGAGCTTGCCATTATCCGGTGCGCTGATCGTGACCACGCCGCAACAAGTGGCGACCATTGATGTGGTCAAAGCCATGGAGATGTTTCGCAAAGTTAATGTCCCGCTGCTGGGCATTGTTGAGAACATGGCTTACTTTATTGCACCTGATACTGGCAAACGGTATGACATTTTTGGCACCGGTGGCGCTCAGCGATTGGCGCAGCAATTAGGAGTACCGGTGCTGGGTCAGATTCCACTCGGTATCAGTGTGCGTGAGGGGGGCGATAGTGGCCAACCGGCAGTGATCAGCGATGCCCCCGATGCGTATGCCGATATATTCCGTGAATTGGCCCGCCAGGTTGCGGCCCGTATTTCAGTGTTACAGTACGCCACAGCATGATTGCTCGGTCTGGTCGGTAGGCATCACGGTCTGCCGACCAGTACTCTCTTCCCAATCGGTTGTTCGCTCGTCGTTTGATGATCACAATGAGGTGAGGCTATGGCCGCTCATCAGCTCGCTGGTACGACTCCCATTATCTTCTACGACCCAACCCGTCATCCGCGTTATGCCACCGATGCACCGGCACTCGATCAATATGGCCGGCGAATTGATTATCTGAGGGTTTCGCTTACCGATCGCTGCAATATGCGTTGCATCTACTGCATGCCGGCAGTTGGTGTGCAGTTTGCTCCTCGTCCTGAGCTGCTGACTAATGATGAACTCTTATTGGTGATCAATGCAGCCGCCCGTGCCGGTTTCCGCAAGTTGCGCCTGACCGGTGGTGAACCGACGCTCCGCCACGATCTGGTCAATCTGGTACGCGAACTCAAGCGGATACCCGGCATCGAGCACATTGCAATGACGACGAATGCACTGCGTTTGCGTAAACTTGCCCAACCGTTGCGTGATGCCGGTCTTGATCGAGTTAACATTAGTATTGATACTCTCGACCCGGTGAAGTTTCGCATCATAACTCGTGGTGGCAGTCTCGATGAAGTGTGGGCCGGGATCGAAGCGGCTGATGCTGCCGGTTTGCATCCGATCAAACTGAATGCGGTGGTCGTGCGCGGGATGAATGATGAAGAAGTGGTGCGGCTGGCCGGATTAACGCTGGAACGACCGTGGGAATTTCGTTTTATCGAAGTGATGCCACTTACCGGTGTTGCCGGTTTGGCCGAAGAGGGAATCGTCGCGAGCGCCGAATTGATCGCCCGTCTCGAACAGCACTACGGTCCGCTGGAGGAGATTGGTCACGCACCAAGTGATCCTGCCCGTACCTACCGCATTCCTGGGGCTAAAGGCGTTATTGGCTTTATTTCGAGCGTCAGTGATCCCTTCTGCGCAACCTGTAACCGCATGCGTCTCACCGCCGATGGCCGCCTGCATCTCTGTTTGTTACGTGACGATGAAGTGGATTTACGGGCGGCAGTGCGTGCCGGTGCCACTGTGGAAGAGGTTGAACAGATTATTCGTCACGCAGTGTATATTAAACCGTGGGGGCATGGCCTTCCGGTCGGTGTCAAACCGACACTGCGTGGTATGTCAGAGCTGGGTGGATAACGCAAGGTTGCCTTCAAGTATCAGACAGGATAGTGGTTGTATCTGTTGACTGATTGTAACGCAGCCTATGCAACTTCCGCCATCTTTGCAGCATACGCTTGAGCGGGTTATTGCCGAACAACCGCTGACGGCACTCGAACGAGCGGCGCTTGAACTCTCTACACGTTACCGTGAGCAGGGAACCGGCAGCATACCGGTGATCAATACTCCGCTTGACGCAGTTGCCTATGCCGCGTGGCGAATGCCGGCCACCTATGCAGCCCTACGGTCTGTCTTTCGACGGTTGGCCGAGAGTCAACCCGATTTTGCACCCAAACGGATGCTCGATATTGGCGCCGGTAGCGGCGCAGCAATCTGGGCTGCTGCCGAGCAATGGCCTTCTCTCCAGCACGTTGTGGCAATTGAGCGACAGCCAGCTATGGTCCGGCTTGGCAAGCAATTGACGATTAGCACCAATTTGCCGACAGTGGTGTGGCAGCAGCAAGATGTCATGACACTTGATCGTCTCCCTGAAAGCGATCTGGTTGTCGCCGGGTATGTGTACGGTGAGATTGAAGCCACGGCGCGCAACCTGTTCTTGAGTCGGCTGTGGAAAGCAACCAGCGGGGCACTGGTATTGGTCGAACCAGGTACACCTGCCGGGCACACCACTATTTTGCATGCCCGCGGCGAGCTGATCAAGCGCGATGCCTATTTATTAGCACCATGCCCTCATACTGCTTCCTGTCCGCTAGCTGAACGTAACGACTGGTGTCATTTTAGTCAGCGTATTGCTCGTCCGGCCTTTCAGCGCCGGTTGAAAGGTGCTTCTGCACCGTTTGAAGATGAGAAATTCGCATACCTGATTGTTAGCCGACGCCCGGCGCTGCCGGTGAACGGACGGATCGTGCGCCATCCAAAAATCTACAGTGGTCGCATCGAGTTACAGGTCTGTACTGCCGATGGGTTGCAATTGATAACCGTCACTCGTAGCCAGGGAACTATCTGGCGTCAGGCTCGTGATAAAGAGTGGGGCGATAGCTGGTCGGACAGAGGGTAGGGTCCCAGCACCGCTATGTTCCTCTCTGTGGAGTGGGCAACGTGGGCACAGGCGATGCGCCGGGCGGGGCAGGGTATCGGTAGGTACACGTCGCCGTCGTTCCCTTCCCCGGAATTCCGTCGGCGCCAGGCCAGTCGTCCATCGTGTGGGTGCTATGGATTAGGGTGCATCCGTGGTGGACATAACGATAGGATATTCCGGATAGACACCAAGACAGGTTTTCTTTGTCTGTGCATCAGCACACCATTCCCAAAGCGGGGGTTGAGAACCTTCCATCCGCACGCTTCTTTTCTCAACTCATCAAAACTCTTTGTCTATCTTCAGACGTAAGCACTCTTGGTAACGGAGTGCTATAATAGTAGATGCCCGGTGCGATCCGTCGCCTCGGCTACAGATTTTTAAGGATACCATTATGGCTGACGCTCGCACCCACCTCCTCCTCTTTGCAATTGACGATCTGCGTGAGCTGATTACCCAAATGCTTGCGCCGTTTCATCACATTACGTATGCGTTTGTGACTGACTTCCCCGAACTAATCCAACTGGTTGATGATCAACCTCCAACGTTCATCCTCTGCCGACCGGAGGTTCGGTATCTGATGCCGGTCAGTACTTCCTTAATCTTGATTTGCGATCCTGAAGATCTTGCCCTTGATCGGTTTATTGCCGAGCCAGGGGTTGTTGATCTCTTGTTTGCCGACGATTTCCGTCGTCTCCCGTTCATTCTCCACCGTTCAGTTCATTATCGGCAACCGACTGCTCGTGAAATATATCGACTACGGGCAATCATTGATTACATCCCCTACGGGATCATCGAAGTTGATATGAACAGTCGGGCCATTCAGTGGTCCAATTCGGCCATGAGTCAACTTTTTGGTTATTCCACAGCGGAACTGATCGATTTACACTTTGAAGATTTTTATCCGATGGATGTTCGCGCCCAAATCGTGACGTTGTTTCAGCGTATGCTAACCGGTGATTCCTCATCACTCGCGAACATTCTCTGTCAACGTCGTGATGGTACTACTTTTTACTGCAACATTGTACCAGGTGGCATGTATGGTAACGGGCAGCGACTCATTTTTATCTTTTTTGCCGATGTGACAACCGAATATCAGAGTTTGCAAACCCTTCAAATCAATGCTCAGCGGCTAGAATTAGCTTTACGTGCCGCCAATCAGGGCCTTTACGATATTGACCTCCAAAGTGGAGCAACAACGGTAACTGACGCATACGCTACGATGTTGGGTTACGATCCCGCAGCTTTTATCGAGACTAACCAGAGCTGGCGTGAACGAATTCATCCTGCTGACGTAGATCGGGCGTATCAAGCCTACCTTGACTATCTCGCCGGACGCATTCCCGAATATAGAGTGGAATTCCGCTCACGGATGCGGCAAGGCGGCTGGAAGTGGATACTATCGGTAGGTGCAATTGTTGAACGCGATGAACAGGGTCATCCGCTCCGAATGATGGGTACGCACACCGATATTAGTGCACTGAAACGTCTGGAGTTTCAAGAGCGATTACGGGTGCAGCTCTTCACCAGCCTGCTAGGAGGTGGAGATTTGAATACCTTGATGAACATTTTGTTACAAGCTTTTGAGGATGAACAGCCTGATACCCGGTGTGCAGTTGTGCTATTCGATCCCGGTGGCTATCAAGTAACACAAGTTATCGCACCACACCTGCCGCAACCCCTGATTGAAGCGCTGAAACAGCCGGAGCCACACCTGACTAATCCACTCTGGCAGTTACTGATCACTCAACAGCGAGTAATGATACCTGACTTGCAAGTCGATCCATTGTGGGCAGTTTATGCCAAACCGGCCCGAGAGCACGGTTTGGTGACCCTATGGGCCGAGGCGATTTTCGGGACGGGCGGTGTTATAATCGGTGCATTTACCGTCTGGTCGGCACGTGTGGCTGTGGCCGAAAACGAAGAGCTGGCGCTTTTACAGTTTGCCGGGCATCTGGCCGGGCCGGTAATAGAACAACATGTGATTGCCGAACGGTTACGTCTGAGCGAAGAGCGATACGCGCTGGCTGAACGGGCTGTGCAAGACGGGGTATGGGATTGGGATATTACGAATGGTGTGACCTATCTCTCGCCGCAGTGGAAGGCTATGTTCGGTTTCACCGAGGATGAGTTGCCGAATACAATCACTACCTTTTTCGAGCGTATTCATCCAGATGACTGGCCAGCAGTGACGAAGGCGCTTGATCGTCACTTTGCAGGTCAGGAACCGTTTCACATGGAATTTCGCATGCGCTACCGTGACGACAAATATCGTTGGGTTTTGGCGCGCGGTGAAGTGTTGCGCAATGAAGATGGTCATGTCGTGCGCATGGTCGGTGCGTTGAGCGACATCACCGAGCGTAAGCACCTGGATGAGCGCATCCGTGAAACACAGAAGTTGGAAGCATTAGGTCTACTTACCGGCGGCCTTGCACACGATTTCAATAATCTGCTCGGTATTATCATTGGGAATCTCGATCTGTCGCTCTTTGACTGGCAGGGAGATGAAGAAACCAGAAAATCGTTAGAAGCGGCGCTGCAAGCTGCACTACGCGGTGCTGAATTGACGAAAAGTTTGCTGGCTGTTGCTCGTCGGCAACCGCTCGCGCCAACCACGATCGATGTTTGCCAGATTGTGCGCGAATTCCTGCCCTTGATACAGGTGACGGTTGGTTCGGCTATTAAGGTGGAGCTGATCGAGCAGACGACAGTCACAGTACGGGCGGATCGAGCCGGATTAGAGGCTGCACTCCTCAACCTGGTGATCAATAGCCGAGACGCGATGCCCCATGGAGGCAGTTTGATCGTTAGAGTACGCGAACAGCGGGTGACAGACGAAGATACGATGCTATTGGCAATTCTGTCACCTGGTTGCTATGTCAGTATTGACGTTGTAGACACCGGTACCGGTATGACGCCAGAGGTGGCTGAACGGGCATTTGAACCGTTCTTCACCACAAAGGAACGTGGGCGCGGCACCGGTCTGGGGCTGGCAATGGTCTACGGCTTTGCCCGTCAATCGGGCGGCACTGCCCAAATTTATTCAACATCGGGTTTGGGAACGACAATCCGGTTGTACCTGCCATGTGCGGGAGAGTTGCCGTCTGAAGAAGTACCATCCGTTCCAATTACCGAACGTCGCGGTGCCCGTATTTTAGTCGTTGATGACGATACAGCACTCCTTCAGATCACCGTGAAGACGTTGCTCGCACTCGGCTATACGGTTGCTGCGACCAGCGATGGGCAAACAGCGCTGGCCCGATTACAGGCTGAACCGTTCGATTTGTTGCTGACCGATGTGGTGATGCCTGGGATGGATGGGCCGACGTTAGCTGCACGGGCCCGACAGGTTGATCCCAAGCTCAAGGTGCTCTACATAAGCGGTTTTGCTGCCCTGCAAGGGATAGACTTGAACGACGAGCACGTGCTTGAGAAACCGTTTCGTTCCAGTACACTTGAAGTGGCCGTGCAACAGGCACTAAGTGATTGATCGCTGTGTCACCGCAGCATCCAGCACACGCAATACCTCGGCAGCCAGACGCTGGCGATCAAAGCACCGTTCGGCCAGCAGACGTGCGTTTTGTCCGGCCTGGTGGGTGAAGGTCGGATGATCGCGGAAGAAGACGATCTGCGCTGCTAGATCCGCAGGATCGCCAGCTCGTGCATAACGACCACACTGGTGTTCGGTTACCAGTTGGCGGAGCCAGCCAGGAGTGTTGACAATAACCGGTTTTCCGGCAGCCAGGGTGTCGAACAGTTTATTGGGAGAACAGGTTGCCAACACCGGTACCGCTTTGAAGATCGTCAGACAAACGTCTGCCGCAGCGACCAGATCGGCAATCTCGGTTTTAGGCAATGGATCGATAAACCGCACGTTGTTCAAACTGTAACGCCGACTCTGTTCTTCTAACCACGGCCGTTGACGGCCCTGACCGGCCAGCGCGATCAGGATGTCGCTCCGTCCTTGCTGCTGCAAGACATGTGCTGCCTCAATCACCTGGCCCAGATCGTTTGCTTCTCCCATCGTACCGAAATAAAGCACGAGAAACGGTGGTTCACCGAGTTGTTCACGCCAGTGTCGACCATCACGTTGTGGATGAAACAGATCAAGGTCGGCTGCATTCGGGATGACACTCACCTTTGTTGGTGAGATACCGGCATCGATCACTCCCTGTCGCATGCCGGGTGAGAGGGCGATAATGTGGTACGAATAACGGTAAATCGCTCGCTCAAGCCAGCGTGCCGCCAGGATGAGCAGTGGATGGCGAAGTGCTCCCATCTGAATCGGCGCTTCGGGCCACAGATCACGTACTTCAAACACTAGTGGCACCCGATGCCAGCGACTGGCCAGCATCCCCGGAATCCCGATCGTTAACGGTGTGCTGGTAGCGAAGACGACATCGGGCCGCTTAACACGCAACACGACGAGCAGGCTGACCATGGCAAAGAAGATAAAGGCGATGATCCGCCAACCGTAGCCAATCGCCGTTCCTCGATGATAATCGGCATAGCCGGCCCGCACCTCAATGACCTTGATACCGTCAACAGTGGATTCGCGCCACCATCCGCCTGACCACGGGTGCTGCTGATTGGCTGCTGTCACTATCGTCACTTGATGGCCTTGGCAGACGAAAAAACGGGCAAACTCGTATGACCGTGTGCCCCCTACCCCAGAGCGAGTTGTAAAGTATTGATGCAGATAGAGGATGTGCATTGGGTTACACCTCGATCTCGCGTACCACGTGACGTAACTTTCCGGCCCGTGTCCGTGGCAGGCGCTCGACTAGTTCCCACTCGATCTGCATAGTTGGGCCAAGATAGCGACGAGCCACTTCGATGACGGCTGTCATTGAAGCGGGTACAAAATCGGCTGCCGGTACGACACGAATGACGATACGATCACGGGCAACCTGAGCAATCTGGCTCTCTTTGATTCCTATTCCCGGTTTAGTTACATGACTGAGCCGACCGATCCAACGTCCATCTGGTGTCTTAATCCGATCGTCGATGCGGCCTTCAATCGCTACCCACGAAGGGCTGTGCCGTCCACATGGGCAATCATCAGGAGCTAGCGTTGCCAGATCACCTGTTTGATAGCGAATAAATGGCGTTCCTGAGCTGGCAAAGCTCGTGACGACGATCTGACCGGTTTCACCCGGTGCAACCGGACGACCATCGTCATCGACGACTTCAGCGATCGCAGCCCGGCTCAGAATATGATACCGGCGGTGTTCACACTGCCAGGCAATTTGACCAACTTCACCGGTACCGTAGGTCTGTACAACCGGACAGCCAAACGCCCGTTCAACCACCATCTGTTGTTCGATGCTGATTCCCTCGCTGTCGGTAATGATTGCACGCAACGTCGGCGGACGATCTCCAGTCTCTAGCAGATACGTTGCCAGCAAATGCCACGCTGTCGGGTAGCCGGTACCGTAGATCACTCCGCTCTCACGTAACACCCGTATGTAATGCGGGTAAAACTCTGGGGCCAGGTGATAAGCCGAACATTGCAACTGGTGGTAGAGATCAATCCATATCCAAAACGGGGGCTGAGAACGGGTATAGGGAGCGACATACGCACCAGAAAAGCGAGCACGTGGCAGACCAAATTGGCATCCCAATGTTGCCAGCATGGCATCGGCCGGCGCCTGGTGATTGCGCGTTGCCTCACGGTCGAGGTAGAAGGTCAAGGGAGTACCGGTTGAGCCACTAGTCTTACGCGGCCAGAGCGTGCGGCGGTCGAGGTCATCGGCTACCAGAGCAAGTGGATTTTGCCGGATCTGCTCTTTGTGCAACATCGGGATGTTCGACAAGTCGGCCAGGCTGGTCAGTGGTTGATCGGGCAGGATGTCACGATAAAATGGTACTCGCCGACGCACTGCCGCTAGCAAGCGGTTCAACTGCATCAGTTGCCAGTTCTCTTGTTCGTCACGCGAGCGATAGTACCAGGATGGATCGTGCGAGGCGACCAATTGCCGATAATCGCCATGGCGACGAAACCATTCACGACGTACTGCTTCGGCGTTCACCAAAATCCGCTGCAACCAGTGCGGTGAGTGATCATAGATTTGCTGTTGCGAGGGGAAAGCAAAGAGACGCATCACAACACCTCGAAACCGACAGGCTGAACCCCTATCGCTGTCAGACGGCTGACCAATTCCGGATCGCGAAAGACTTCGTACTCACGTAAACGTGATTCGGTCAGGCTGCCGAAGAGATCGGTAACGACACCCGTTGCCGGATGTATCACTAGTTCAGCCGGGGCGTTCTTTGGCCAGGGCACTCGTAGCACGATTTGTTCGACAGCCGCCTTTCCTGGCCCATACCCTGGAGTGCTGACCACGCCAGCCGGCATTCGCATCCCCTGCCTAGCTGCGGTGGTGGCCCAGTGGGCAATCACCTGCCCCTTAAGCCAGTACAGAGGATTGCGCAGGTAGTATTGCAACGCCGATCCACGACGCGGCGCCGTGATCCGACGGTGTGAGCGCATCGCTGCGATACCGAGCTGTCGGGCCAGATCGACGATCAGCTCGAACAGACCGGGTAGTACGTGCACATTCTGATGCGTATTCCAGAAGGCGGGTTGACCAGCCAAAGCCACAAACCGTTCGTACTGGGTCTGTAGTTCAAGCCGTATGTGATCAGGCGAAATGTGGCGAGTCAGCCAGCGCCGCCGAAATTCTGGTGCTGACCAGAACTGACCATTGGGTGCAACGAGATCGGCGACGTGCGATGGAGGTGCAGCCGGCATACCTAGCGTCAATGTCCAGTGGATGCCAATTGAGACCTGGGGAAAGTCATGCCGTAGGCGTATCAGGTCGGTGTAAGCCGACATATTGGTCATCACACAGGTTGCCCGTAGGGCGCCTGCGGCAAGACATTCTTCGATGGCCCGATTCACTTCGGGACACATTCCGTAATCGTCAGCCGTAATGATCAGTTGGTGGGTCGTACCATTATGCTTCATAAGAGTTCTGCATATAACGATAACAAATATTGTGACTCGCGTTGCCAGTTAAACTGGTTAATCACCCGTGCGCGTCCTTCAGCGCCCATAGTGCGTCGCAACTCCGGGTTATCAAGTAGGCGAATGATAGCGTCGGCATACGCCTCGTGATCATTGGCCGGTACCATCAATGCACACCGACCATCGCCGACAAATGGTCGACTCGGCGGGAGATCACTTAACACGACCGGCATCCCCAATGCCATGAATTCAAACAGTTTTGTCGGAATGTTATGCTGGAACTTAGGCAGATCGGGTAGTGGAATAAATCCAATCTGCCCCTGACGCACGCGAACTGCCACTTGCTCGTGTGGTATGGGGTGAGGGTCAATCACGATATTGTCCTGAAGGCCACGCCGTACCAGCTCGGCTTGCGCCCAGACTATTTCAGGGCACTTCCCGAAAAAAAGCCATCGTGCACGTCTTCCCCGGCGTTGCAATGCTTCGGCAACAGCAAAGGTCGTTTCAAGATGGTAACGAGGGATCGTTCCATGATAGACCAAATCAAACGGTGCGTCATCTGCTGGTGGTGGCTGATTCAGGAACAGATCGAGTTGCGGAAAATTGTGCACGACCACCACTCGGCGGGCGCGAAATTGACGCAGGTAGAGATCGGCAACTCCTTGGTCGGCAGTGATGATCGCGTCAAACGTTCGGGCAGCCAGGTGTTCAAGCGTCGCCATGCCAAGCTCTAGCCCGCCTCGCAACAGCGAGTTGAGATAGTGCTTTTGGCGAAGATAAGCGATATTATTTTCGTGGCAATCGAAAATTACTCGCCGTCGTGTTGTTGCCTTTAACCATAATCCGAGAGGAATCAGCTCGGGATCGTGCAGGTGATAGAGATCGGCCCGTAACTGACGAGCAAGGATTGCTGCCCGCTGTATGCGTTGCCAGCGCCGCTTCAATCCTAATCCCAACCGCTGTTCACCCACCACACCTACGCTATGCAGATGGACTGCCTGCCGCTCAAGTTCAACTACCGGTAACGGTGTGAGCAAATGTGTCTCGTAACCAGACGCCGCCAGACTAACACATTCGCGGTAGAAGATACGTTGATCGAATGGCGGATGAACGGTTGAGATATGAACGACCCGATACGGTCGTGCTATAGTCCGCTGAGCCGGGCGCGCCATCGTTCGGGTAGCAGCGGGATCATCGGGTAAATAAGCGTGCGGTTGAGACATCGCATCCCTCCAAAGATGCTCGCGTAGAGACGCAATTCCCACGGCGCGTACACCGTCGCCAATGCACGCGCACGCTCGGCTTCACGGCGCGGTGAAGGACGGCTACTAATGCCACCACCATCAAAAATTGCTACTTCCTGTGCAAGGTGCTGATACCGAACACGGCGTCGGAGCACCATATCAAGCAGGTAGGCGTAATCGGCCAGGATGCGGTAATCGGTGGCGAATGGCTGCTCGAGATAGATTTCGCGGCGTACAAACCAGACCTGTTGACAGATCATTTTGCGGTACAGCCAGAAACGGTTCAGGCGGTCTGGATAGCGGATCAAGCGTCCGCTTCCGTTGCTGCCGGCACCGAGATAGGGATGGTTCACCAGGGAACGAACATCACCGTACAGAAAATCTGGTTCGTTGTAGCGTTCGATGGCCGTCGCCACGTCACGCAAGACATGTGGCCCGGTAAAGCGATCACCAGCATTGAGAAAACAGATGTAACGTCCAGAAGCGTGCGCAACACCTTGATTCATCGCATCGTAGATACCTGTATCCGGTGCAACGATGACGCGAACCCCCAACTCGGTCAGTCGTTCTGCTGTACCGTCGGTTGAACAGCCATCTTTTACCAGGTACTCAACCGCTGGAAAATCCTGCGACAGCACACTACGCGCTGTCTCTACTGCCTCACCGGCACAGTTAAGCGTGACTGTAATAACACTAAACAATGGCTGGTTCACACCATATCTCCTGAACGGATCGATTGCTGATAACGGGCGAGCTGTTCTTGATAGCGGCGGCGGTGTTCCGGAATGAACTTACGTTGCAAGGCAGGCGGCAAGTGCTTGATCAGTGCTGAAGGAGTCTGTTCACGCACCAATTGCACCAATCGCTGACGGTGACGCCACCATAGCAGATAGATCAGATGTTCTCGCCAAGCTCGTAAGCGCTCTTGACGCGCAGCCGCTCGCACCATCGCAGCGTAACGCGGATCGGCCAGTAACCGCTCAATATCATCAGTTCGTCGCGTTTCAACTTTAACCCGACCTGCCGCTAAGTCGGCACGCAACGCTTCGATCTGCGTTGGGTGTTGACCCTGAAAGCGGGTAAGCCAATTGCGTGTACCGTACTGATCCATAATCTGCAACCCGTTTTGCAAATTGACTTCGTGCAACAAAGCCAGATTCTTCTGTAACCGACCACGTTCCCGTTCCCAGGGTTGATTTTGATAGTAGGCGCCTTTTACCGCAAACTGGTGTGGAAAGACCATGTAGTAATGGTACATCCGCACACCCAGCGCATCGGCGTAGCGCATTCGTCGGCGTGTCACATCCCGGCCCCGCTCATCAACAATGGTCGGCGGGCGATGGCTATCGTAGCGATACCCTGGCCGCCAGCGGAAGACGCGCCGATACCGGCCCCACGGTTCGCCCTGGTACTGCCGATTCCAGAACAAACCTCCATCGGCCAGATAATCGAAGCCACCCCAAAAGTGGTATGCCCGAAAGCAGAGGCATGTCGTGTCAGGATGCTGTTGCAAGAAATCAATAACCCGTTCTATATCCGTCGGATGATAAAACTCATCGACATCAACTTGCCATAACCAGTCACCTGTGGCCCGTTCGGCATACGCACGGCTCTGTTCATCTTTCTCACCCGGCCAGAAGCCGTCTCGATGCCCGCACATCTCAGCAGTGACGATCACCAATTTGTTGTCAGGGTCTTCTTCAGCTTTAAAACGGTAGAGTGCCTGCAAGGTGCCATCCAGCGAGTGCCCGTCGGCGGTTGCGGCATGGGCAGCACGCGGACTGGCTCCCTCGGCAACGATGATCTGGTGCGCATAGGGGTAGATTGCGCGCAGGTTGTAACGCAGAAACGGCTCGCCGTTCAGCACAATCATGCCAAATGTGATTCGTGCCTTGCTCATTGCTGTACTCCTGCGGCAATGGTTTGCAGCCGTGTACGTGCTGGTAATGGTAAGGGTTTTCGGGTGGGAATCATTACCACCCCCGTACTGAGTGCCCACACTGCCCAGAGTGGCCAGTGTAGATGCGCGGTTGACATCGTATTTCCAGAAGCCTGACCGTGAACAACTGCAAAGACAAAGAGGGCAAAGAAGACCACTCGCCAGACGGCGCGATCATCAGTCGGGGTTTGTACCCACACCGCTGGCAATCGGCGGAGTGCCCATATTAGATAGCCGATCAGAAAGCTCATGCCAACCAGCCCCTGATCGGCGAGGGTACCGATAAAGATATTGTGTGACCAGAGTTTTTGTTCAAATCCCCAGCCCCATACCGGCGAAGCGAGAAAGTAGTTCCAGCCGATCAGCCACAGCCAGCCCCGATCTTCAAAGATGTTGAACGATTCGCCAAGGTCACTCTCTCCTTCACGCACAACCAGGTGGGGAGCCACCTGATAGATCAGGATCACAATGATGACAATAGCAGCGATTGCCAGTGGCACCCGCCATGGTTTCTTTCCTTGCCGCGTCAATGCCCACGTAAAGATCAGCGCCGCAGCTATTCCCGCTCCACTCAACGACTGACGGGCGCCGGTGAGAAAAATGCCGTAGCCACAAAAGAGTGTGAGCGCAAGAATTGCTGCCATTGACCATAGGCGACGGGTCTGCAAGAACAGACCAAGCCCTAACAGAAAAGCAATACTCAGGTGGTGTGAGAAATAGTTGTATTCGCGAATACCCAGATTGCGGTAAGGGAGAGAGGAAAGGCCCGGATCGCTCAACAGATAACTGAGCGGCACATCGATAAAACGCAACGCTGCATACAGACCATAGGCACTGGTAAGTATGTACGTGATTGCAAACCGCCGCGCTGCTGCCGCATCACGGATGGCAATCAGCATGACGAGGGAAGCTACGATAATGTAGAGTATTAATGGACGGGCAATCGACATTTTGTTCGGCAAATCAAACTGGAAGAGAACGCACAGCGCCCATCCCCACCATAACCCCATCCAGGGCAGGATCCACGTATCAGTCGCCGGTACGATCTGCCGGGTTGTCGCATCAAGACGCTGCGGTAACAACGACCATCGCCGCACGATGTGCAAATACCGAATGAGGGCCAGCATGATCATAGCAAGCAACGGCCAGGTCGCTGCACTCGGCCCGACAAAGACTGTTCGCGTCCATAAAGAGACCGACAGATAGATCGCTAACGGAATCTCTGGTCGACCACGCCAGACCGCATAAAAACACACCAGTCCGAGCACGGCTAATTCGAGCGGGTTGAGGATGATCGGCCCGGTAACAATCATCGTGTCCTCTTCCTAGCATTCAATGCCATAAGCGTGATAAAGCCGATTGCGAAAACTAGCGTGTTTTTGCCAGAGCCACCAGACCACCCGCAACCCTGCATAGCGATAAGCATCCATTGGTTGGGCATAACGACGCTGTAACAGCGCATGTTCTCGTTGCCAGACGGTCTGTAAGGTGGCAGTTTTGGCCTCTTCGTGCAGACGAAAATCACCCAACGGCGGCCCAGGGATACGGCGGCTGGGGCCAGCACTACTCAGGCGAATGAACAGGTCACGATCCATACAGAAGCGCAATCGTCGATCAATACCTCCCACCTTTTCGTAAACACTGCGCCGCCAGAAACACCCTTGCTGGGGCCAGCGGTGTACACCCAACTGAGCAGTCAGCGTTGCATTAGGCGGTAAAGCGAAGATACGAGCCGTCACTCGTCCGTCAGCGTCGATAAAGTTGACATCACCATTCGCGAAGGCCAGCCAGGGCCGACGGGCAAAGAAGCGACCGACACGCTGTAATGCACTAGGCTGTAACCGGTCATCCGAATTGATCCAGGCCAGAATCTCCCCGGTTGCACGGGCAAAGCCATCGGCCAGGGCTGCTGATTGCCCGCCGTCAGGTTGTGACTGCCAGTAGCTTAGCCACGGTGCGTAGCGCTGAATAATCTCAACACTGCCGTCCCGACTACCGCCATCCATCACGATATACTCAAGATTCGGATAGCCCTGTAGCAACACTGAACGCATCGCTTCTTCGAGATAAGCTGCCTGTTGGTATGAAGGGGTGACAATCGTAATACGCGGCCAAGGCCGCCCATCAGGCAGAGTTGGTGCTGCCGGTGGTGTAGCCACCGTCCAGGGCCAACCGACTCGATCAGGCGGGGGTGGTGGCAGATCGGTAATTGTTGGTAACGAACGAGATACTACCGACATATCAGTGTGCCTCACCGACTGCACGCATTGCGGCTACCGGCTCACGATGAGCACGGTACCACTCGATCGTTGCCCGCAACCCATCGGTAAAAGTTGTCTCGGCCCGGAACCCAAACCGCTCCCATGCCCGGCTTACGTCTAGCTTGCGCCGTGGCTGACCGTTTGGTTTGGTTGTATCCCACACAATCCGCCCGCGAAAACCGGTCAGATCAGCGATGAGCATTACCAGATCGCGGATACTGATCTCGTAGCTACTCCCAATATTCACCGGATCGGGATCGTTGTAGCGTTCAGTTGCTAGCAGAATACCTTCGGCGGCATCAGCGGCGTAAATAAACTCGCGGGTTGGGGAACCATCACCCCAGACGATAATCTCATCGTCGCCACGCTCAGTTGCCTCGATACACTTCCGAATCAGTGCTGGAATCACGTGCGAGGTTTCCAGATCGAAGTTGTCACGCGGGCCGTAGAGATTCACCGGTAGCAAAAAGATAGAGTTGAAGCCGTACTGTTGGTGATACGCTTCGCCTTGCACGAGCAGCATCTTTTTAGCCAGTCCGTAAGGTGCATTTGTCTCCTCCGGGTAGCCGTTCCAGAGATCGTCTTCTTTGAACGGTACCGGTGTATGCTTAGGATAAGCACAAACCGTTCCGATCGTGACAAACTTTTTCACTCCGAACTGCCAGCTCTCGTGCAGCAACTGAACTCCCATCATGAGGTTATCGTAGAAAAACTCTGCCGGATGGTCACGATTAGCGCCGATACCACCTACTCGTGCGGCCATGTGGATAACAATATCTGGCCGGGCATCGTGCAAGAGCTGGCGGATCGCCTCGCGTTGGCGCAAGTCGTAGACCCGTGAACGTGGGACAACGACCCGACGTGCACCGCGTTCGTGGAGCTTTTCAACCACGTAGGAACCGAGGAAGCCGGCCCCACCGGTAACCACGACACATTTATCCTGCCAGAACTGATGGCTATCAGGCCAGGGACGTTGATCGAGTTGCATAGGTACCTCACGCAGCGGGGATTACTGAATGATAAACTGAGCGTTGCGATACTGACTGTCGAGTGCATCTTTGATGACACCCTTGAGCAATACACCGGCTACCTCGCGAATGCCCTGTTCGACACTGATCCGTGGTCGAAAGCCAAGCCGCTCGCGAATCTTGGCAAACGACACCCGAATATCACGCATATCACCACCGAAGGTCAGGTCTTTGTATTCAACAACCGTTCCTTCAACGTGACGTTGGACCAGGGCTACAATCTCATCTTTGGTGTAGTTACCTTCGTCACCACCGACATTGAAAATCTCGCGATTCACAGTCGCTTTCGGTGCTTCTAAACCAAGCAAAATTGCATCACACACATCACGCACATGCACGAACGAACGTGCGTACCCTCGCTGATAAATGATCAATTTACGGCGCGTAATCGCTTCAAGGACAAACTGATTGATTATCAGATCGAAACGGGTGCGTGGTGATACGCCAAACAGGGTCGCGAAGCGGAAGAGGATCGGCGTTGTCACTGAACCGGTCGTTTGATCGCGTAAATATTGCTCAGCGGCAATTTTCGTTTCGGCGTAGAGTGATTGTGGATTCAGTGGCGATTCTTCGGTTACCGGCGACCCGTCAGGCGAGAGGCCGTAATTGCTGTAGGTCGAGGCAAAAATGAATCGTTCAACTCGTCCGGCATCGGCAGCCGCGAAGACTCGCTTCGTTCCTTCAAAGTTATAGCGCCAGGCCACCTGCGGCCCTACCATCTGACAGGCTGGGAAGCCAACAATTGCCGCTAAATGAATAACCGCATCGAAGTGTGTTGCCGGTAAATCACCGACTGCAATACCTTCGACACTGGCGCGCAAGGTTGCCGGATCGCAAATGTCTCCCTTAGCAAAGCGGAATCGTGGGTGGTACCAGTATCCCAAGAGTGAAGTACCGCCAAAAAGAAGGTCATCGACAACTGTAACCGACCATCCCTGGTTTAAGAGTACACCGGTCAACAGTGAGCCGATATAGCCAGCACCACCGGTGATGAGCGCATGGGGGGTTCTTGTGTCCGTCATTCGTTACCTCCTTTAGGATGGTTATTTACTGGTTGCAAAGACGACCTGAGCGTTCATGTTCCACCGGAGACGTTGATCCCAACTGTCAGGGATAATCCGTACCGTGTAAGTCGTGCCGATGCCTGTCTCTAAACCGACCGGTTCGATATACTTCACCCTGCCGCTCAGGAGCACATCGGGCAAGGCAATAAACTTGATTGTCACCGGATCATTTTCTTGTACCAGACTGACGTGTAACTCGCTCAGGTTGGTCACCACAATTTGCCACTGATCGAGGGTTGCCAGGGTGATCACCCGTTGATTGGCCTCAACCGTTTGGCCTGGTTGTACATTCACGGTGACAACGGTGGCATCAATCGGTGCCCTAATTTGGTAGCGCTCGCGATTGAGTTCGGCTCGTCGTAGCTCAATCTCGGCTCGTTCAATACGGGCCTGGGCAATCGCAAGTTGGGCACTGGTCGGGTCGGCGGTCAGACGAGCCAAATCAGCTTCTGCCTTACGCAACTCCGCCTCGTATACCGCTACTTCGTTGGGATGGTTGATCGTTAATTGTGCTAGGCGGGCCTGAGCCTGCAAAATGCGCTTTTCGGCAGCCGCGATCTGATCAGGTGTCGCCGGACGTAATGCGTCAGCCAACAGCGCTTCCGACTGTTCTACCTCAGCTCGGTAAGCTGCGATTTCGCTGAACTCGTTTTGACGGACTGTTTCCAGGGCTACTCGTGCTTCCTGTAATCGGCGTTCAGCATTTTCGACGGCTCGCAGCAGGCGTGTCTCATTGTCAATTTGAGCCTGGGTTAGTTGACCACCACCAGCAACAATCTGCTGATTCGTCCAGGCGACTCGCGAATAGTCGTCTTGGGCATTGCGTAACTCATTCGCCAGCCGCTCAATCTGTGATTCGAGCTGCGTCTTTTCACCGGCCAGCGTGTTAATGCGAGTTTGCAGACGGGCCTTGTTCTCGGCTATCGCAGCTTCTAATCGGGCACGAACTTCAGGTGTGATGCCCTTTTGCAAACGCTCTAACACAGCGCGTGCCTCACGCAATTCGGCCTGAACAGCGGCTATATCACTCTGAGTCACGTTTGTTTGGGCATCGGCCAGACGTGCCCGTGCTCGCTCGATTTCAGCCTCGGCTTGTGCGATCTGCTCTGGAGTTGCCCCACTACGTAACTGCTCGTAATTCGCCTGGGCCTCCGCAAGCGCAACTTTTGCCTCAGCAATCGTGAGATTCAATAAACGCACATCGAGACTAGCCATCACGTCGCCAGCGCGCACCCGATCACCTGGTCGTACCAACACTTCACTGACCGATCCACCATTAACAAAGCTGAGATCGATCACGGTCATCGGTTGGACACGCCCATGCGCAATCAAGGTTCCATCCACAATTGCTGGGGCGGTAGAAGGTGATTCAGCCGACGTTGACGCTGATGTTGGTGCCACGACAGTCGGTGCTGGTTCTGTATCTGGTGTTACTTGCTGAGCGCATCCGCTCAAGATCAACCCCAGCGCTGTGATGACAATGAGCCAAAAGCGTGGCATGGTTCAATCTCCTGCATCACCAACGATCTCACTCCGGTTGGCAACTACCACAGGAGTAGCCGGTTGGGTTGGTCGCATATTGGGAAGGAACAGACGACGTCGGCGTCTGGCAACTCCATTGAGCACAATACCCAGGCAGGCAATTTGAGTCTGGCGTAAGAGTTCGAGCATCTGGCGCAGACGATCTTCTGTCGTTTGACCAGAACGCACAACCGCTAGCGTGGTATCTACCGACCGCAAGAGCAATGTTGTATCAGCAAAGATCAGCAACGGCGCGGTGTCAATAATGATAACCTCGGCATACTGCCGTAGCGCCTTTAAAGTCTTGTCCAGGTGGTGACTCCCCAATAACTGAGCCGGTAGACCGGCGACGTTCCCGGCTGTAAGCAGGTAAAGGTTCGATTGAGCGGTTATGCGCAGAAACGGCTCAATAGCCTGAGCTGTGCCGCTAAGTAAATTGGCGAAACCGCCCTGGTTGGGGATGTCGAACAGTGTATGTAACGTTGGCGCACGGAGATTCGCATCAACCAACAGTACCCGCCGTCCGGTTTGGGCCAGCCCTACCGCCAGGTTAGCCGCCGTCAGACTACGACCTTCGCCGCTGTCGGCACTGATGACGGCGATCACGTGTGGACGTTCATCGGCAGGTAATGTATCGAGGTACAGCCGGAACATTCTGTAGGATTCTGCATCGAGTGAAGTAGGGTCATGTAACGTGACTAGTTGCGCAGTTGGTGTTGTGCCTTTGAGTTTCCCAACCGTCAGCAATGGGCGTCCCCCACCACGGCGGTCGAGATCGTTTTCGTCGCGGATCCGGGTATTGAAATAGTCATACAGAAAGCCAATGACAATTGCGATCAAAACCGCAATGAATGCGCTGAGGATCATATTGCGGGTGTAATCAGGACTGACCGGAGTACGTTTGGCATACGCCGGATCAACGACGATAAGTGTGGATGCTTGTGCATAGGGGTTATCAAGCAAATCACGTTCCAGAGCCTGGAATGAAGCTACAATTGCATCGGCTAACTTGATAGCCCGTTGCCGATCAGTATCGCGCACTGAAAGGAGGAACAGTTCAGTCTTACCAACCTCTTTAGTACTGCTACGAACTGCCAATTGTGCAGGTGTTACTCCTTCCACCATTCCCGCAGCCCGTTCGAGCACTGGCCGAACTAAAAGCAATTCTCGTACCGTTAGAGCGTAACGTTCACGGGCCCGTAAATCTTCGAGAGTTGGTGAAGGACGGGCGAAGATGCCCTGATCCTGATTGACCATCAGCATTGTTGAGGCTTCGTATAACCTTGGCTGCGTTTGTGAATAGGCGTAGCCGATACCAACACCAACTAATGCGAACAACGTGATTAACCACGCCCAACGCCACGCGAAAAGAAGATAGTTCTTGAGTTCCAAATGTCCCTCCACGTTATGAGACCGCTTGATAGTGGCCTTGCAAATATGTTTTGGTCTGTAAGCGTGGATGCGTGTCTGGAAGAGGCGACAGACCTTGCTTTAGTATTGTATAGACACCGAACCATATCGCACAATAGTTGTAACCGGGACACGTGACATTGTAATGTCATGGGTAAGAAATCGCTATGACAAAACGTTCATAACCTGCGCCGCTGATCACAACCTCACTCCCTGTAAAGGCGGTTCGCGAACCGCTCCTGCTTTGACAACGGGATGTTTCAGATAGGCTTTCAGGGGTCTGTGACTGCCGCCTGTTGTCTTACCACTGATGCCCGTCACCACACGGTAGGGGGACCAAGTTCGCTGCTGCGGGCCGGATGCCCGCGCACTTAGTGCCTATTCGGAATACTCTGTCGCAGAAGAAGATCGGTTGGGGCACAGCGCACCTGTGCCCGTACGTCCAGGTTTCATCCGCCGTACCGTGAGACGATTATTCGGATAGGCTCTAAATGTCTTATCCGTGAAGTGACTATGTTGCTGAAACACGCTCAGCAGTAACCTGATGGTAGAGTTCTAGATAGCGCTGTGCCTGTATGTCCTGGCGGTATTCGGCTACGGCTATTGAACGACACCGACGGCTCATATACAAACGCTCATCAGGGTTGTCTAAGAGACGCTGTATCGCTGCACGGAGGGCGTCAACATCACCGACCGGTGCTAGCCAGCCGGTTTGTCCAGGCCGCACAAGCTCGCCTATCCCACCGGTATCAAAACCCACGACCGGTGTGCCACACGCCAGCGCTTCCAGTACTGTACCCGGCATATTATCTTGCAGCGAGGGGATGACAAAAAGATCAGCAGCGCTATAGACGAGGGCCAGGCGTGTATCATCGTTAATCACGCCGAGGGGATGGTGCGCAATCGCTGCTGCGATTGGTGGTGGATTTCGACCGATTGAAACAAGGAGCAGATTCGGTGCATCACTCATGCTGGCCAGAGCTGCGGTTAACTCAGCAAAACCTTTTCGCCGGTTGTTTACTGACATTGCCACGAAGAGCACAATGCGCGCCTGTTGTGGCAAACCCAGTGTTGCCCGTGCGTAAGCCTGGTCGTAGGGCATAAAAACCGTTGTATCAAGGCCGTTAGGAATGATGTGTACTGGCAACTGACCAAACAGCGAACTCCGCTGTACTTCGGTTGCCATCCAGCGATTGAGCGCTACAATGTGTAGTCGGCCTGGTGGTACTGCGGCCAGGGCATCCCGTTTACGTACCCAAATCTGGCGCGAAAGGTCGTGTTCGTTTTGTGAACCAAGCTGTGGACACGATCCACAAGCTGCCGTATAACGATCGCAACCCTCGTCGTAATGACATCCTCCCGTGAATGGTTGCTGATCGGATAATCGCCAGACAATCGGTACCCGGCGCGGTACAGTACGAAAGAATGTGGTGTAGTCAACAAACCCGGCTACCCAGTGCAAATTGACAACATCACACGGCGGCAATGCCCGTACCAACTCTGCGCCATAACGACTGCGATCATCGCTGAATGGCTCAAGCCCTGCCGGACGTGTCTGCTGATAGGGTTGCATTGCCCGCCGGATGCGCCAGCTCCGCCAGCTTCGTTGTAACTTCGTGATCAGGTTGGTTGCGGCGGGGATTGCCTGCACAGTTGGGTCATCGCTCCGTCGGTTTGCCACCAGCATACGCGATTGGCAACCTATTGCCAGCAACGCCCGGTGGAGACGGTATGCAGCTCGTGCTGCTCCACCGCTAATATCGTTAGTGCTGAGATGCACAACCCGCATACGCTCACCGCATTGCCAGACGCCGACGCGCTAATGGCCCAATTGCCGGTAATGAATAGAACATTTCCGGCAATGCCCGTCGATAGTAGGCCGGGATAAACGGCAGGGCAAAACCGGCTTTCAACCAATCAATGTACCGTTCCCGCCCCCGATAGAGTTGACGCCAGCGTCCGTAATACGTCGTCCAGATCACGTGCGTAATGGCCTCACGGCAGACGACCCAGTCTTGTGGATGCTGTTGGGCATACGCCCGTAATACCGGATGTTGGTCAAGAAATGCGAGAAACTGGCGTGAAGCACGGGCCAGGCTCTGGACACCAACCGATTTCCCGAAGCTGGTATCGTAAATCCGGTGTCGGAAAATCGCATCATCGCAATAGATAATACTCCGGTTGATGCTCAGTACCACGAGCAGGGCATTATCCACACCATTTCCACCATCGAAATCAGGATACCCGCCAACTGCCCGTAGATCAGCCGTGCGTGCCAGATTGGTTGTGAAGCAAACAAACTTGTGTTGGTTATACCCCCATCGGCGAATCCAGTCTGGACCACTCATCAGTCGCGGCGGCAGTGGGCGGTCGGCAGTTGAGCCGATGACCTGGTTCTGTTCATCGATCACTTCTACTCGTGAGATGACTGCTGCCGCGTCGGAATGGGTTTCAAACGCCCTGACCATTGCCGTAATGTAGCCGGGAGCCAGCTCGTCATCATCGCTCAACAGGATGAAGTAATGACCCGTTGCTGCTGCCAATAATTGATTAAAGTGTGGCACGATAGGCACGGGAGTTTCGTTTTGGCGGAAGACGAAAGGACGCGGATAGTTCGCTCGCACCAGATTGATAACCGCATCACCGTTACAACCGTTGTCAGAGACGATGAGTTCAATCGCCGGATAGTCCTGAGCCGCTACCGATTGAATTGCCTGCGCAACGTATGTCAGACGTTTATAGACCGGGATCGCTACCGTTACCGTCGCTCCCATGCTTCACCTCGGGTAATCAATATCTTGGGCGGTACGTTCACGGATAATCCGCGCCGGTACACCCACCGCGATGACGCCGGCCGGCAGGCTGCGCGTAACGACACTGCCGGCGCCAACTACCGTACCGGTACCAATCGTCACACCTGATAGCACCACCACACCGTAGCCTAGCCAGACATCATCCTCAAGCACAATTGGTCCGCGACTGGTCAGCGGTTGATTGTGAATGGGTTGACCGGCAGCGGTACCGTGATCGTAGGGGTAAAATGCGCATTGGGGGGCAATCTGACATCTACGCCCGATAATGATCTGTTCAACATACGCCGATAATTGACAGTGTGGCTGGATCCCGGTTCGTTCGCCGATGGTCAGGCTCCCACCACGACCACATTCAATGATCGTATCCCGATGTAACTCAACGAAGTCACCGAGTTCGATCTGACCACCATCGTGACGCTGGTATATGACAACACCATCGCCGATAAAGGTATGGCGACCGCGTTTGATGCGGCGACCACTGATCTGGGCCGATGGCGCAATGTATCCCTGAGCGTAGCGATGAGCCAGTGCGACACGTGCCTTGTAAGGTGCATACGGCCAGGCAGCCAGCCAGGTTGCTACTTTCCCCCGTCGATCAGGCCCGGCCCATCGCATCCACACATCAGTCCAAAGTTGTAGTAATTTTTGCCGCATACCGGTTTTCAAAGTTCCCATCAAGAGATGGTCTGCATGCACAGATAGCGAAAGATTCGGTACCAGTGCCTCTGGCAGTTGCGCTGGTTCATCGAATGCGGTGCGTGTTGCTCGCTACACGCTCACGACACCCGATCACCGTATCCGGCAGCGATCATGCCCGCACGATGGTATTGCCAGAACAGCTCTTCATCAGCCGGTGAAAAGAGGTTTCGCCAATCACCAGAGCCACCTTTGCGGACAAACAGTGGTGTTTCTGCTCCCTGAGCAGCTTTTTCTTTGGCTCGCATGCGCTCAAACGATGAAGCTGCGACTGCGGCAGCGATCTGTTCCTCGCTTGCCTGCAAGTGACAGAAATCGAGAATACGACGCAACTGCCCGGCTGTATCGGCGTAGAGATCCTCGTACCTCACGACGAGCAACTTACAGTCGCTGTTGAGCCAACCCAGCACGTGATCCGACCAACGTCCCCAGTAAGTTTCACCGACGATAATCTCACGCAGACTAACCGGTTTACCGGATCGTCGGTTACGCCAGTGGTAAAACGAGGTCATTGCATCACGGCCATCACGCACAATGTAGATCGCACGGCGAAAGATTGGTCGGTAATGCAGATGAGTCTTCACGAAGCGCGGCCGCATCTGGTTGAACGGTGTAGTCGGATCGGCCATGTATGCCAGATCGCCTTTGATATGGCTATCGGGGACATAGCGGCCAAATCCCTGCAACTCCAGTTCTCTGCCGGCAAGGAGATTGGCTAGTAAGAATCGTACCCACGTATTGCCCGATTTGGGAAACGAGGCCAGGTAGTAGAAATCGGGTTGTGGTCTAAAACCGAGATCGGCATGCGGGCCTTTCAACCACTGACGTAGCGTGCGCCGTACTTTCGTGAAGACAGTGCTCATTTATGCCTCCAGAAATCCCTTCTCTTCCAGATACCGAATGATTTTGCGCGCATTCTCTTCTGGGGTCACATCGATTGTAGATAAGGTCAATTCAGGGTTTACCGGTGGTTCATACGGATCATCGATACCGGTAAATCCGCGTATTTCGCCACGCCGGGCCTTGGCGTAGAGACCCTTGACATCCCGTTGCTCACATACTTCGAGCGGTGTGTTAACAAAAACCTCAATGAATTGATCACTGCCAATCATCGCTCGACATTCGTTACGAGCGGCCCGATACGGACTAACCGCTGCACAGATCACGGCACCACCGGCTTTTACCACAGCGCTGGCGACAAAACCAATGCGTAAGATGTTGGTATCACGATCTTCACGTGAAAAACCTAACCCTTTCGAGAGATGGGTACGGACAACGTCTCCGTCAAGAACGGTTGGTGTTCGACCACGCTCAAGCAACAACACATTGAGAATGGCAGCAATGGTTGACTTACCGGCGCCGCTCAGACCGGTGAACCAGACACAAAAGCCCTGGCGGTGTCGTGGTGGGTACATCTGCCGCAGAATCTCTGCCGTCTCTGGACGTGTAAACCATTCTGGCAACAAACGTCCTTTAGCCAGGTACTCATCACGCACTTGCGAACCGGAAATAGTTGCAATTTCAGCTCCGGGTGGAACTTCATCAATCGGTACGTAGCGACCTTCACGTTTGAGATAGACAAGCTCGGTGAAGGGGATCATCTTCACCCCGATTTCCGCTGCGTGATGTGCCAACAGCTCTTGTGCTGCATAGGGTTCATAGAACGGTTTTCCGTTACTGTCATTGCCAGGTCCTGCATGGTCGCGGCCAACGATGAAATGATTGGCGCCGTAGTTGCGGCGAATAATCGCGTGCCAGACTGCTTCGCGGGGGCCAGCCATACGCATCGCCAACGGCAGTAAACTTAATAGGGTACGGCCAGGATCGTAATATTTATCGACCAATAGCCGATAGCTGCGCACACGAGTGAAATGATCAACGTCGCCGGGCTTGGTCATCCCTACAACGGGATGGATAAGCAGGCTGCCATCGATCTGCGCGGCGGCGCGCTTAGTGAGTTCTTCGTGAATACGGTGCATCGGGTTGCGGGTTTGAAAGGCCACCACGTTTGGCCGTCCCATCGCCTGTAACAAACGACGGACTTCAGCCGGTGTGCGCCGTAGATCGGTGAAGTCATAGTAGCGCGGCAGATTGAAGACGCGCAAACGGCCAGCGGCATAGAACTTCCCCCAGCGCGCCATTTCGGCTACCAGTGGGTGGCGCGGATCGGTTGTTCCGGCTACGGCCAGGGCTTCCCGTTCAGCGTCCCAGCGGTATATTTCACTGACTTCCATAATTGCCAGCGGATTATTGTGCACATCGCGCAAGACGATGCGGTCACTGCCAAAATGACTCTGCTCGACCGGAAGTGTTACCGGTATCGGCCAGAGGGTGCCGTCGGCCAGGCGCATTTCTTCGAGCACACGCTCATAATCAGCCCGTCCCATGAAGCCGGTCAGTGGCGAAAAGCCACCGGTGGCGAGGAGTTCCAGATCACACAGACTGCGCATCGAGATTTGTATCGAGGGTAAGTGTGAGGCTTCGGCGAGTAGTTCTTCTCGCTCCTCAGCCGATACAACTAGATTGATCAGGCGACCACCATACGGTGGAATTAGAAACGTGTCATTGTGCATAGAGAGATGTGTCCTTCCTTAAAAACTATTGTTTGCCCGTTACAGCGCCGGACGAAACCATGGTACGCGCACCGGCTTACCGGCGTGGATCAATTCGGGAATAGTAACGAAACGGTATTTGCGGCTCAAGGTGGGGAGTACCATAGCTAACGCTGATACCAGATTGGAACGATCGGCAGCGTTTGGATCACGTGGGTTGACCAGCCGATCATGTAACAGAACAATACTCCCCGGACGTATCTGCTCTACCAGCCGGGTCGCTAATTGCTCTGCCGGTTGGTGTACCCAATCTTCAATGTGGAACGTCCAGGCAACCACTTCATAACCAAAAAGGAGTGTATCGAAACGTGAACCATAAGACTGACCACCATACGGCGGTCGAAACAAGCGTACACGATAGGGCAACAGTACCTGCTGCGTCTGCCACAATTCCTGCCAGCGCCGCCAGCGTTGGGTTTGTGGCATGCGGATGTGGGTGAACGTGTGATTGCCAATCGCGTGCCCCTCAGCTCCGATCCGCCTAACGATGTCGCGGTGCGCAACCGCATGTTTCCCAATCACGAAGAAGGTTGCCCGGGCTTGAGCAACGTTACATAGTTCAAGAATCTGCGATGTATAAACAGGGTGTGGCCCATCGTCAAAAGTCAGGGCAACCAGAGGTTCTGTCGTCTCAACTCGTACCAGTGTTCCGAACAACCGTCGTCCTATCGATGCCAGCAAGCGTCGGAATGACCAAATGCCGGGTGATATGTCCATTTGTGATCGAGATGTCAATGCTTCCTCTTTATCAACGTGGATCGGCAAGATTAAATGGCCAGCGGTGGGCAACGGTATTGCAGACTGCCCTGAAGTAATCCGATCAGCCATGCATTCATTCGTAACCATTCGGCAAACTGCTCACGCTGCCGTATCTTTGTCAGGCGCCCCAACTGACGCAGCCAGCGCCGTGCATATGAGAGCCAGGGCGAGAGTGAACGTTTGCTCTCACCCTGTTGTTGGCTGTAACGACGGGCTAACGCTACGTTGGCAATTGCCCGTTCACGAGTCTGCCGTAACATCCCACGCAGGGTATCGCGATAGCGCACATACACGAGCGCTTCAGGCACAAATGTCAGCGGTACCTGACATTGCAACTGAACACGGAAGCAGTAATCGGTATCCATCAGGCGCGGTAATGTTTCGTCGAAACCGCCAACCTGCTCGTGCAGCTTTCGTTCGATAGCCAGCCCTGAACCACCAGCGTGGGGCAGGTACGGCGGATAACTCACGCACTGTAAACCGTCTGCCTGTGGATTGCGTCGCGTCCGGCTCAGCCATGAATGCTGGTTGAGCCGTTCAATATCGAACCGTGAAGCGACAAACGGATACCGGTCGAGAGCCTGACCAATTGCGGCGACCCAGCCAGGGGCGACTACGTCATCTGCGTCAACAAATGCCAGCACCGTCCCTCGTGCATGTCGGACGCCCTCGTTGCGAGCGAATGCGCCTCCCCGGCGAGCACCGGCATCGACGATGCGGAGGTTGGGTATTCGCAAGAGAAAATCGGCTGCTACCCGGCGTGAGTCGTCGTGAGAACCGTTATCGGCCACGATAACTTCCCACGGTCGTTCCCACGTTTGATTGGCAAGTGCTGCCAACTGTTCACCCAGGGTTGTGGCAGCGTTATAGCACGGAATGATGATACTGAGCCGAACTTCTCGCTGCACGGTCTCCTCCCCATCACTCATCGTTTGTTATCTGTTATGCCAACCCTGGGTGAATCTATGATGATTGGTCATACGGAATACAGGCTACAATACTGTAATCTTTGCTCGCAATTCACCCTGAATGTGGCGGGTTGCATTGCGAGTATCAACCACTGCCGGAGCCAGGGTTGCAATTCGTTCGTAATCAAAAGTGCTGTGATTGGTGATAATGACTGCACAATCGCACTGTTGCAGCAACTCATCGCTCAGGGGTATTGTTTGCATCCGACGACCATCGTGCAATTCGAACTCTGTGATATGGGGATCGCAGGGAATGACCGTCGCGCCATCGGCTGTCAGCAGGTCATAGACTTTGAAAGCCGGAGACTCGCGGTAATCATTTACATCGGGCTTGTACGCAATCCCTAACAACAGGATTGTGCTGCCGTTCAGCGGTTTGCGGGCACGGTTGAGTGTCCGCACGACCAGATCGTGAACGTGACGGGGCATCTGGCTGTTAATCTCACCGGCCAGCTCGATAAATCGGGTCGTCAAATCATACGCACGTGCTTTCCAGGTCAGATAAAAAGGATCAATCGGAATGCAGTGCCCACCCAAGCCAGGGCCTGGAGTAAACTTCATAAAGCCGTAGGGTTTGGTTGCTGCGGCGTCGATGACCTCCCAAACGTTGATCCCCATTCGATCACAGAGCAGTGCTAATTCATTGACCAACGCAATATTCACGGCCCGAAAGATGTTCTCGAACAGTTTTGTCAACTCGGCTACATCGGGTGAACTTACCGGCACCACACGAGTCGTAATGTAGCCGTAGAAGGCACTGGCTAATTCAGTGCAGGCGGGTGTCACGCCACCCACAACTTTGGGGGTATTTTCGACACTATATCCTTTACTACTCGTCTGACCGGGATCAATCCGTTCTGGTGAAAAGGCCAGGAAAATTTGCTCACCGACGCGCAGTCCAGATCGCTCGATACGGGGCATGACCAGTTCGCGAGTCGTACCAGGATAGGTAGTACTCTCCAGAATGACCAGTTGACCAGGACGAATGCTGGCAGCAATATTCTCACTTGCCGCTTCGACATAACGTATATCCGGATCACGAGTCGCGTTGAGGGGCGTTGGTACGCAGATCACCAGCAGATCACACTCTTCCATGCGCTTGACATCGGTTGTTGCTTCGATCCGCCCCGACTGACGCAACGCCGCCAGGGCTGCGCTGGAAACATCGCCAATGTAGCTTTCGCCTCGGTTGACCTGTGCAACCCGCTCGGTGCTGACATCGAATCCCAAGACTCGAAAACCAACCCGACCGGCACGTTCAGCCAGCGGCAATCCAACATAGCCAAGCCCGATCACGCCGATGACTGCGGTGCGGTCATGGATGCGATTCATCAATTCGTGAAACATAACGTGTTATCTCCATCTCCGTGCTGCATCCAAAAACGTTGTTCGGTGGGCATTATACGCGAGCGCGACGTTTCCAGAGCCACCCACCTATCCCAGCCACTGCAATCCCTCCAATCAGACCAACACCAAAGGAAAGCCAGGCCAGTCGTGAACGTAACACCGTGTTTATGCGGTTGATCCATCCGCTATCAGCAGGAGGTGCCAATAGATAGTCAGCGACAATCGCTGCCTCTGCTGGTGTTACCCCGAGGTTCGGCATCTGCGATCCGCGATTATCCCAACGCGGTTCGACAATCTGGTTAATAATCCACTGCCGTACTGCTGCTTCACCTTCCAGGGCAAGTACTGCCGCTCGCGCCGAGCGAGTAGAAACCCATGGCTCTTCCTCAAGTTGATCCAAATCGGCCAGAAGCTGGCGGTACTGTTGATTGTTCAGCCGAGCCTGGACATTGGCGATCAGCAATTCTCGATTGAGTGGCGGGCCGGCTGCACCACCGAAACCGCCATCTCCTCTAATTTAATGACACCCGAGACAACCTCGTTCGCGAATAATCTGGCGGGGGTCTTCGACTTGCAGCGGACGGTAGGGATAGCTGTTGGTTGGGTCGGGAACAATCTTATACACCGATGTTTGATCGGCCTGATTCGCGTACAAGGGTGCAAAGTAAAGCCCATCAGGACCTATAGCCACCGCAACCACCATCTGCTCTTGTTTGCCGCGGAAGCGCAAGAAGTAGTCGGGTACCGCCATCACCCGACTCTGCTCCATATTATAAGTAATTCGCACGATACCTGGCATTTTGCCACGTCGCACCGATCCGGCCATACCGAGAAAGAACTTACCGGCGTTATCCGCACCGAGTAGCATGTTGTCGGGTGGCAGATATTGTAACGTTGTTGGGGCCAGGCTTGGTACCCAGACATACGCTGCCCGTAGGTGAATACTGTTTTCCTGACCATTCCAACCGTAATCCTCACCCCGCTGCACTTCGACAAAGCGATCGGTACCTACACCGTTGTCACCGACGAAGACCCGCCCATTTACGATTTGCATCGCGTAGGGATTACGGAAACCGCTAGCCCAAACATAATTGCGTGCTTTCGTGACATCATCATCAATGTAAAAGGGATTGTCGGGAAGCGGTTTGCCGTCAAGGCTCATGCGGTAGATTTTCCCTACCATTTGATCAACTTCGTGCGCCAGATGGGGTTGCCAGGCTTCGCCTATGCCCACAAATAGCTGATCGCCTACCACCTGACAAGCGCCAATATGGTGCGCTAAGCCCGATTCGTAATTGGCGAAGACTTCCGTGAACGCGGTAAAACTCTCTGGCTGGAGGCTGAATGTACCTGGTTTCGATTGATAGCGCACAATATTGTTGCGCATCCGACCATTTGCGTCGGTGTAGAGGAAGGTGACAAAGATGTACCCATGCGCTGGATCAAGACAGATGCCTCCCATGCCACCTTGTCCCTGACCCGACGGTAACTCCTCTGTCGGTTTGAATTGAAAAACGTTTTCGGCAAAGGTGAAGATGCTGCGATCATTGGTGACGACCTTGAGCGTTCCGCGTAGTTCGGTTACAAAATAGAGCGGATCCTTCGGATCAGGACCGGGTTCCGGCACGAACGCTATCGCACTTGGAAAGTGGTAGCCCGTCGTATCCTCCACAATCGTGAACCCATCGGCAACCGCCCAGTCACTGCGCCAGTCAAACGTGGTTTGCGCCGAGACTACTGCTCCCAAGGAAAGAAAACAGTACAGTACCGGTTAACAACATCTTTAGCCAGAGCTTCATTGTTACCTCTTTCTAGCCAGTGGTTGAGTGAGCCAGAAAAGCAGGAGAGTGCTTATCACAATACTGATCAGGTTGGCTATTAAGATACTGCTGGCAAGCGAGGGTGTTACCACGTATGCCGCTAGACTGACCCACCCGCCGACCAA